>JAKAUH010000587.1 GCA_021818605.1 Planctomycetota bacterium | reverse complement strand
TCCGATCTGCTCCGCGTCGTCGCCAGCCGCAAGTCGGTCACCGCGGTCCCATTCGTGGAACGCCGGAGCTCCGGGTCGAACGTCAGGCGACCCATCAGAAATACCTTGTTCAAGTCGGCCATTGTCGCGACCTCCCCCTCGAACCCAGCCTGCCCACGGATCCGCGCCCTGCCCGTGCATCCGGCCCAGCACGCGCCGGTCGATCGAACCGTCAGCGCGTACTAGACGGTTGTTCCCCGATAGAAATTTAGCACATCGTGGCGGGATCGACAAGAGTGATCGAACCGTTTCTCCTTTCCGCCGCGGGGGCTCCGTCGGGCGGCCCGGTTGCGAGGGATGCGCCAGCCGGGCGTGGAGACGGGACGAGGCATGGGCACCGGGACGACACGACACGACACGACACGACACGGGCGGATCGAATCAGTCGCGATCATCGCGGCGGCGTCGGCGGGGCCGATCGTCCATGTCGTCGTCGCCGGCGCCTTCGGCATCGGCGTTGGGCGTCGAGGTCATTGCCTGGTTGACCAGGTGGTCGGCCAGCTTGGGGTGGACCTTGAGCACCAGCTCGCGGAGGATCACGTCGCTCAGGCGGCAGTCGGCGACGATTTCCTTCAGGTGTGCGCCGTCGGTCTTGAAGTAGGTAAGGAGATACGTCCCCTTCTTGTGCCCGTCGATCGTGTAGGCGAGCCGGCGCTCGTCCCACTGGCGCGAGGCGACGATCTCGGACTGGTGCTTGGTCAGGATGTCGTGGACATGCTTGACGGTGTCGTCCCAGGCCGCGGCGGCCTTGGCGCTGTCGAGCAGGAACATGCCTTCGTAGGTGGATACCGGCACTTCTGGGGCTCCGTGGGTCGTGGTCGAAACCTGTTACGTTCGAGGGATTCCCGGGCTGGGGCCTATCGTTATCGGTTGTTGAACTCGTTCATCGCCGCGTCGATGCCGCGGTTGACCCAGACCGCGACGGCCTGGGTGGCGAGGATCAGGGCGTCGTCGATGGCCGGGCGCTCGGCGCTGCGGAACCGGCTGAGGACGTAGTCGGCCGCGTCGGTCTCGCCGCGTTCGCCGATGCCGACGCGCATGCGAGGGAACTGGTCGGTGCCCAGATGGGCGGCGATGTCCCGCAGGCCCTTCTGGCCGCCGTCGGACCCCCCCGCCCGCAGCCGTAGCTTCGCCAGCGGGAGGCTCAGATCGTCGCAGACGACCAGCAGGTCCGCCGGCTCGAGCTTGTAGAACCGCAGCGCCTGGACCACCGACCGCCCGCTCAGGTTCATGAACGTCTCGGGCTTGAGCAGCAGGACGCGGCGGAAGCCGATCTCGACCTCGGCGACCAGGCCGTCGAACCTGCGGGAGAACGACGCCGGTGAGCCTCCGCTCGCCAGGCGATCGACGACCTCAAAGCCAACGTTGTGCCGCGTGCCGTGATACTTGGGGCCTGGATTTCCCAGGCCAGCCACCAGTTTCAACGTCGCCAACGCCGGGGCTCCCGATCCGCCCGATCCCAAACTCGATCCGTCCGTCCGTCTGTCTGTCCGCTCGTCGCGATGCTGGCCGGCTCGCGATCGCGACCGACCGGCGCGACCGCTCGAGACTCAACCCGCGTCGCTTCCGGGCCGTCCGACTCCGGCGGGCCCGATCAACCTTCCTTCTCTTTTTCCTTGCGCTCGGGCTTGATGACCTCGGGCTGGGTGGGCCCGCCCTCGGTGCCCTCGGCCGCCGCGGTCTCCGCGGCGCGGGTGACGATGTGCACCAGCAGCAGCTCGGGGTCCGCGTCCACCGTGACGTTCGGCGGCAGCTTCAGCTCGCGGACATGGATGCCCTGGTCGAGTTGCAACTCGCTGATGTCCACCTTGATGGAATCGGGGATCGCGCCGGCCGGGCACTTGATCGGGAGGCTATGCACGACCTGCTCGAGTTGCCCGCTGGCCGCCTCGCCCGAGACGTGGCCGCGGAGCTCCAGCGTCACCTCGGTCTCGATGACCTCCTCGGCGTTCACCCGGGCGAAGTCCAGGTGCAGGACCTCCTTGCCCAGGTGGTCCCACTGGACGTCGCGGATCAGCACGACTTCGGTCGTACCGTCCAGGTCCAGCTCGGCCAGGTGGCCCGGGGTCTTGATCATTCGGGTCGCGTCGTCCCGGCTCAGGGTCACCGGCACGACCGCCTGCTTGTGTCCATAGATGATGGCGGGAATCAGGCCGCGTTTCCGCAGCCGACGCGCCACCCGGGTTCCCGTCCCCTTGTTCTTCTGGGCGTCCCGCGGCTCGACCCGTATCCTTACTGCGTCCGACATCGATCACTCGCTGTTTTCATGCGTTGGATTCGTACACACCCTCCCCGCAATAAACGGAGAGGAGGCGCCGGACGGTCCGCCCCGGGCGCCGCGCAGTCGGCCATTATCGAACAACCGCCCCGTTCCTTCAAGACCCAAACTGTCGTGAAAAGTCGGTGGCCGGGGCGTACGGGGATGACATCGCACTCCCGGCCCTGCTTCACGGTTCCAGCCGCGTCCCCCATCCCATTCCGCGGCCGGTTGTCAATCGTCCAGCGCACGGAGCCCGGCCTCGGCGTCGTCGCCGGTCAGTTGCCTGTAAGCCTCGACCAGTCGTTTCCTGCGGGTGGGGTCCCGTTCGGTGGCGGAGGCCCAGACCAGGCGATGTCGATGGGCGAATCGAGACCAGGGGCGAAGCCGCTCGACGGCCCCCGGCGTGCCATTGGCGACCTCGTGGATGGCGGAGCGGACAGCCAGGGACACCGTGGCCTGGACCGCAGGCCGGGAAAACTGGGATCGGCCGAATCCTTGGAGATGGCCGAGGGGGCCGTGAAATACGGGTCCTCGACCGGGCTTGCCGGGTTCCTCGGATTTGCGAAGGGTGTCTCGCTGTCCATCGGGCATCTCGATTGAGTCGCCGGGCGCGTCTCCCAGCGAGTCAGTAGACCGATGGTTTCGAGATCATGCAAGCGGTGATCACAGAACTGACTCCGGCTTGCCTCGGCTCTCGCCGGCCGGGTCCTCGCTCGGCGGCCTTTCCCACAGCAGCCTCAGGCCGTTAAGGACCACCAGCAACGTGCTCCCCTCGTGGCCGACGACGCCGAGCCAGAGGGGCAGTCCGAAGAACGTCGAGAGTGCCAGCACGCCGATCACGCCGAACGCGAAGCCCAGGTTCTGGCGGACGCGGCGGCGGGCGCGCCGGCCGAGCCAGACGGCGAACGACAGGGCCCGCAGGTCGTCGCGCATCAGGACGACGTCGGCGACCTCGAGCGCCACATCCGTGCCGCCGCCGCCCATGGCGATCCCGACATCCGCCGCGGCCAGGGCAGGGGCGTCGTTGACGCCGTCGCCGACCATCGCCAGGCGTCGGCCGGCGTTCATCAAGCGGCGCAGCTCGACGACCTTCTCGGCGGGCAACAGACCCGAGCGGACGCCGTCGGCGCCGACCTCGCGGGCTACTGCGCGGGCGACGCGCTCGTGGTCGCCGGTGAGGATCACGACCTCGGAGATCCCCGACCGCCGGAGCGAGCCGATCGCGGCGGCGGCATCCGGCCGGGCGAGATCGGCCAGGGCGATCACGCCGCCGGTGGCCGGCCCGTCGCCGGCCAGGACGATCAGGAGCGCCGTGCGGCCCTGCTCGCGGAACCGCTCGCCGGCCGCGGCGACGTCGGGCGGGACGGGCAGGTCGTGCGAGGCGAACAGCGCCTCGCGGCCCACGCCGACCCACAGGCCGTCGGCATGGGCGTGGATCCCCTCGCCGGTGTGGGTCTCGAAGTCGACGACCTCGCGCGGGGCGAGGCCGCGGCGGTCCGCCTCGGCGACGACCGCGGCGGCCAGGGGATGCTCGCTCCGCCGCTCGACCGCCGCGGCCAGTCCGAGCATCCGGTCCGGGTCGAGGCCGACGGCCGCCCAGACGCCGGCGACGCTCGGTCGGCCCCGGGTAATGGTCCCGGTCTTGTCGAAGGTGATCGTGTCGACCGTTCCCAGCATCTCCAGCGACGCGCCTCCCTTGAACAGCACCCCGTGCCGGGCCGCGCGGGCAATCGCCGAGAGGAGCGCCGCCGGGGCGCCGACGACGACCGCGCAGGGGGACGAGACGACCAGGATCACCATCGCGTGATAGAACGAGTCGGCGAACCCCTGCTGATGCAAAAACCACGAGCCGACGAACACAATCACGGCCGCGAGCAGCACCCCCGCGACATAAGGCCCGCGCCACGACTCGACGAGGCGCTGGGCGCCGGTCTTCTCGGCCTGGGCCTCGTGGACCATCCGGACGATCCGCTCGAGAGTCGTATCGGCCACCGCGCGGGTCATGCGGACGAGGACACTGCCGCGGCCGTTGATCGTGCCGGCGAAGACGGGGTCGCCGACGGCCTTGCCGACCGGCTCGCTCTCGCCGGTGAGCGTCGACTCGTCGGCCCAGGTCGAGCCGTCGGTCACCTCGCCGTCGACCGGGAATCGCTCGCCGGGTCGGACGCGCACGACCTCGCCGATTCGGAGGACCTCGATCGGCACGCGGTCTTCGCCGCTGTCGCCCGCGCGGACGCGGCTCGCCTCGCGGGGCCGGAGCCGGATGAGGGCGTCGATGGACCGGGTGGTTCGGTACATGGCATAGGCTTCGAGCGTATTGCTCAGCGAGAAGAGGAACAGCAAGACGGCCCCTTCGCCCCAGTCGCCCAGCGCGGCCGCTCCGGCCGCGGCGAGGACCATCAGCAGGTCGACGCCCAGCCGCCCGCGCCTCAGCTCGGCGACGGCGGTGATCGCGGCGGTCGTCCCGCCGGCGATGTACGAGAGGGCGAAGAGCATCGAGGAGGCCGGTCCGCGCCCGATCGCCCAGCCCGCCAGCGCCGAGGCGGCGCAGAGGGCTGTTGCCACGGCGTCGCGGATCGGCGGGGCCTCGCCGGGCGTCGCGAGCCGGGCCGGCGTCTGCGCCGGCGACTCGTTATCGCTCCGGGACGTCAGTTCTTCCAGCAAGGTTCCCTCGGGGACGAAGGATTCAGGGCGAGAACGCATCCTTCGAGCCAATCGGCCGGAGCTGGATCATACCCGACCGGCCTTCCTGGCGCGACGGGGGATTTCGTGCGACGCGGCCGCGAGTGGCGGCGTCAAGAGCACGTCGCGGGGCCACGAGATGCGGCCCCGCGGTCGGTTGTTCGAGATCTCGGTCGGATTCACCTCGTGTGCAGGCGGTCGTGCTTCTTGATCTGATCCTGGGTCCGGAGGTAGTCCATGAGCCGGTCTCGGATCTGGAGTTGATCGCCGCTGGCGATCAGGTTGTTGCTGTTGTAGTCGAAGGCGGAGAGGTATCTCGACTGCCCCGCCCGGCTGTTGAGCGCCTTGCGGAACTGATGACCGTCTCCGGATTCCCAGGATGACGGGTCTGGGTGGGCTCCATCTACGAGCCAGTCCAAACCCGGGGATGGGACCGTCCGCCGCCCGATCTCATCGCATCGTCGCCGAGGTCTTGCGGAGTCCCGCGCACGGCGCGATGATGCGGTGGTGCGAGCTTCCCCTGGTCTCCAGGCCTCTTCATTGAGAGACGACATGCGCCGGCCTCGCGTCTCGATTGCCGGGTTGATGGGTGCCGTGGCGGCGGCCGCGGTTGGGCTGGCGGCGCTGCGGTTTTCGACGCCGGGTTGGTCCGGGTCGATCTACCTGCTCACCCGCGCGATCCTGGGCCTGGCGATCCTGCTGGCCCTCTATCGGCGTGGGCCGTCCCGGGCCTGGTGGGCGGGCTTCGCGCTGTTTGGCCGGGGTTACGAGTGGCTGATCACGCCGATGATCCGGTACTTTCCACCGTTCTTGCCGACGGTCCGCCTGCTCCTCGCCGCGAAGCCGTTGCTGTTCCATCCTCTCGACGTGAACCTGGGAGGGAGTAGCGGCCGCCTGCCCAGCCCATTCGGCAAGCTGTACGAGACTACCAGTACCTGCGGATCGGCAACGACCTGTGGGCGCTGGCGGCCGCGTTGCTCGGCGCGGCGGTGGCGCGGATCGCTTGCCGGCCGATCGATCGGGTCGAGTCCGAGCCTTTGCCGTCGGCGTCGGCGGGCGGAGCCGGTCGGATGCGTCGAAGGTGGATCGTGATCGCGGCGGCCGGCTGGGCGTTGCTGGTGCTGGGCACCTCGGTGGTTGCCCTCCGGTCCTCGGGCAACTCGGGCTTCTGGGCCGGGGCGACATTTCTGCTGGTCCTGGCGGGGCTCGGCCTGGCCGGGGTGGGCGCGTTCGCGGCCCGAGGGCGGATTCGGCGATCCTGCACCGGGGCCGCGCTGCTGGGCGGCGGATACCTGGTGCTGGTGTTCTCGCACTCGCCGTATCTGCCACTGCCGACGAGTCAGCTCCTGCACGGTCTGCGACTGGGCTTTCCGTGGCTGGCCAGTCCGAATGCCGTGGCGAGTGCCCGGATCCTCGACGAGCTCGAGCGGCCGATCGCACTGGAGTTCCCCGAGCCGACGCCCCTCAAGGACGTGCTGGAATCGATCCGGCGGGCGACCGAACGACCCGGTCGGCCGGGCATCCCGATCTATCTCGATCCGAGCGGACTGCAAGAGGCCGAGAAGTCGCCGGACACGTCGGTCACGATCGACGTCCGGGGCGTTCCGTTGAAGACCGCTCTGCGCGCTGTCCTCCGGCCGATCGGGATGGATTACGTCGTTCAGGACGGCCTGCTGTTCGTCACTTCCCAGGACCTGGCTGACATTGGGGAAAACCCATTCGCCGAGGCGTTCGGCCAGCAGGATCAGCGACGGTATCCCGATGAGGCGGGCCGCCTCGCGCTGTCGCCCGAGCTGGAGGAACCCTACCTGATCGTCGGGCACTGCCTGCTGGCGATGGCGGCGGCCGGCCTGGGCGCGTACGCCGCGCCGATCCTTGCCAGAGGATCGGACGCGATCAGAGACGTCGGATAGAGCGGGCGAGTCTCGGTTGGTCGGACGACGTGTCGGGACCCGGAGACTGGGGGCGGTTGTGCGAAGGTTCCTGATCCCCACGGCCGGGCTGGCGGTCTTCGCGGCGACGGCCGCGGCGGGAGTCGCCGCGCTGCGGGACGGGTCGATGGAGTGGTATGGGACGATCCTGGTGCTGAATCGGGTCATCCTCGGCTCGGCGCTCCTGATCGCTATCTTCCATCGCGGGGGACCGGCCCGCGCCTTCTGGATCGGCTTCGCGCTGTTCGGCTGGGGCTGCAACCTGCTCATCCCGCCGCGGAGCCAGTACCGCATCCCCGATCTGCCCACGACCCGACTTTTGCTCGCCGCCAGGCCATTCCTGGACCGCGACGCCGCCTTCAGGCGGGGTCCGATCGGTGGGTTCGATGGCGAGCCTGGTCTGTTCGATGACCGGAAAGGTGGGAAGCCGGGGGATTATCCCTACCTCGCCATCGGCGATGAACTGTGGGCCCTCGCCACCGCGCTGCTGGGCGGGATGATGGGGCGGGTCGTCTTCGGACGATCGAGCGCGAGGGCGGAGCCGTCGTCGTCGCCACGGGCGAGCGGCACGTCTCGAATCGGACCGCTTCTCGCAGCTCTGGCGATTGCCGGCGGCGTCATCCTGGCGCTGGCGACATCGATCGCGGCGCTGCGGTCGACCGGGGCGGCGGAATTCTGGGCCGGGACGACATTCGCGCTGGTATCGGCGCTGGCCGGCCTGTCGGGCCTGGCGGCGATCGATGGACGGCGTCAGATCCGGCCGGCGTGCCTGGGAGCCGCGTTGAGA
>JAKAUH010000191.1 GCA_021818605.1 Planctomycetota bacterium | reverse complement strand
GCCGGCTGCAAGTCGAGGAAATGCAAGGGCTGCAAGACGTGCACCTACTGCGGAGAGTCCCCAGTGATGGTCTCCGAGCAGGGGCTGGCTTCGTCGCAGTATTGATCCTCGTCGATCAGGTTCTGGTCGAACAGAACTGGGACAGGCACCTCAAAGACGCGGTGCCTGTCCCCGTATCGTTTGGGCTTCCTACGTCGTCCTCGCTCCAAGTCTCGCCACATCACGCAGGAACGGCGGCTCGTCGAGGTCGTCCCGCGCCACGGCCTCGGCGAAGCGGCGGAGGGTCAGCTCGAGGTTGTCGGCGACCTCGGGGTGCTGGTCGAGCACGTTGTTCTGGTCCCAGCGATCCTCGGGTTTGCGGAACAGCTCGGGATTCCGGGGCTCTTCCGGGTCGACCTCGATCGGCACGACCAGGTGCCAGAGGTGCGTGCGGATCGCGAACTCGGCCACGTCCATGCCGAGGCACGCGTAGTCGCGGATCTTGGTCTGCTCGCCGCGGATGAGCGGGAGCAGGTCGTGGCCGTGGATCGGCGGCTCGTCGCGCAGTGGCGGCAGCCCGAGCGCCGCGGTGATCGTCGGCAACATGTCCACGGTCTGCACCAGCGCCTGGTGCCGAGATCCCCCATGCCGGCCGCCGGGCATCCGGATGATGAGCGGGGTGTGGATCAGCTCCTCGTATAGCCACGGCCGGAACCGCCGCACGAAGCCGTGCTCGCCCAGCGGCTCGCCCTGATCGCTCGTGAAGATGACGAGCGTGTCGTCGAGCCGGCCGAGGCGCCCGAGCGCCTCGAACAGCACGCCCAGCCAGCGGTCGACCAGGGTCACGGTGCCGGCATAGATGCGCCTCAGGCGGAACAGCTCGGCCTCGCCGATCACCTCGCCGACGGCACCGGCGGGCACGTCGATCAGCGCGGCGACTTCCTCGATATCGATATCAGCGTCCAGGTCCTCCTGCTCCTCGACCAGGTCCCCCTCCTCGCCGGCCTCGAACTCATCCGGCTCGACCGTGACGTACTGGTCGCGATACGGCTGCGGAGGGTCCCACGGTCCGTGCGGGCTGAAGAGATCGAGCCAGAGCATGAACGGTTCTTTCTTGCCGCCGCGGCCCTGGCGCTCGAGCCAGTCGATCGCGGCCTGGACGGTCCGCGCGACGCCGGTGTTCTCCTCGTCGACGTCGCCGTGCAGCACGGCGCGGTTGCGGAGGAACTGCTCCCACCGCGACTTCCACAGCTCGAACTCGGGGTCGTCCTCCGGCGGCAGCCGCAGACCGGGCTCGTCCTCGATCCGCACGCCGCGGGCCCTCGGGTCGTCCTTAGGGACGAGCGGGTCGTAGCCCTGGCCGCGGATCCAGATGACGTCGTCGAAGCCGCGTCCATAGCCGAGCCCGGCCTCGCGAAGCAGCGGCACATCCGAGATGAGCGCCGAGCGAACGCCCTGGCTCCAGAGGATATCGGGCAGAATCCGCTCATCGGGCCGGAGTGGCGTCCAGCCCTGGTCAGGGTCGGCGAACCCGTAGCGCCCGGTCCACCAGCTCCGCCGGGTGGGCAGGGTCGTGAGGTTCTCGGGAAAATGGTGGTCGAAGACGACGCCCTCGGACGCCAGCCGGTCGAGGTTCGGGGTCTCGATCCAGGCGTTGCCATAGGTGCCGAGGAAGCCTAGATGCAGGCTGTTGCAGACGATCGTGATGACGTTCATGGTCGCGTCCGGAGCCCAGGTGATCCGCAGGGAGCTTTAGCATAGCCGAGCGGCGTGTTTGCCGCCCGGGTGTCTCGGAGATTCGTGTGGAACTCCGGGCAATGGGCAGCCTCTCAGCTCTCCGGGTCCCCAGCGGAATCGAGCGCCAAAAAGATGATATCGAGAACCTGGCTACAGTCGCGCTGGTCGGCGGGATCCACGTCCAGATGCTCCGCCTCCCTGAACGAAAAAGACAACAGGTGACGCGTCCTGTCGTAACTCAGCCCAAACTGGAAATGGCGTGGGTTGAACCGCACCGCCGCGAGGATGGTGTCCCGGCAGGTGGGGATCACCCGGCCCTCGCAGCCGTTGACGAGAGCGCCGCAGGCGTAGGGAAAGGTCAGTCGACCGATGAGGTCGAGGCCATGCTCCATGTCCTTGAGGGCGAGCTCGCGGCCGAGCCCGGTCAGGGCGTGGGACGAGGTGCGGACGATCGGAGGAATCGGCTGAACGGGAAGGAGCAACCCGGCCTGTCCAGCGATTTTCTCCACCTGCCGCAGGAGGCGGTCGCGGCGGCAGGCATCCATGTAGCGCGCGGCGAAGCGCAGGAGGTAGGGAAACGGGTCATCCGGATGGTCGCGGCGGAGGCGCTCCGCGTCCTGGTACGAAATGCCGAGCTCGCCGAATTGCAGAAGCATCAGGTTTGCCGTGACCCGAGAATACAGGTTCTTTTCTCGGAGCCGGATGTACTCGGCAACATCCGCGCGGGCCAGTTCACGTATCCCGAGATCATGATACAGTCCGGCCCGTTCAAGATATCTCTCGGCCCCGGAATCGTAGGAGGCCATCGATTCGGTGAGGCTGGCGATGGCGTCGCCATATCGGCCCTTTTCGGCCTGGCATTGGCAGCGGAGGTAATGCACGCGCGCCGCGGTCTCGCCCGATAAACTCCCGATTCGACCGAGCTGGTCCAGCGCGGCGTCGTAGTCTCCACCCTTGTAAAAGGCCCGCGCGCGAGCGTAGTTCGCCGGGCCGTGTCTCGGATTCACCTTGAGCACTCGCTCGAGGTCGTCGACTCCCGAATCATCGTCGTTTTCAACGAGGAGGTATCCACGAAAAGCAAGGGCCCTGAGATGGTTGGGGTCGCGCTTGAGAGTTTCGGACAGGTCGGCAATCACGGCATCGATCGCGTGGCGGTCGTCGATCTGTACCCCTCTGGCGCGCAAGAGGGCCCGCTGATAGTAGGCGTCCGCCCGATCCGGATGCATCCGGATCTCCTCATCCCAGTGAGCGATGGTATTGGTGGCTGTCCACCGGCGGCTTCGCAGGTCGTCCTCTGGAGATTTCCTCGTCCGGGGGGCGTTGTCCTTCGGCTGGGCAACCGTCAGGCCCGGCAGGTCGAGATGCGAGTGCTCGAAGTAAGAGCTCAGCTCAACGCTGTCGTCCTTGTCGGCCTCATCCAGGGCTGGATAGTGGAGATCGCTGAGCGGCTTGAGCGGCCCGGCAGGGGGAATCGGAATCAAATCCGGCGGCTTCGACCCGTCATCCTGGGCCGCGGCCGTGCCGCAGATCCCGACGGCCAAAACGCTTGACGCCAGCCAGCCGACAAATCCTGGGCGCAGGCGCCCGGGGCCCGACTCTGCATATCCCCTCATCATCCCCGCCTCCATGCTGGTGCCTGGAAAGGCTCGCCCGCTCGCCCAGGGAGCAACCGGGAATGAGTTGTATCAAGTCGTCGCGATCTGTCGAGGGCAACCGTCGGAAGCGACTGGTCCCTGCTTTTCCCACGATACCTTCACCAGCGCGGGCTCGCCTCGGAAGCGAGCGCTGTCAGAATGATGTCGCGGGTTTCCTCGGCGATCGGTTTCTCGGCGGCCCTTTCTGCTTTCGTGGGTGTCTCGTCGTCCAACGGATACTCTTGGAACCAGAGAGAGAATCCGGGATGATTGAGGGTCAGATCGAACTCGAACTGACGGAGGTGGAATCGCATCGCGAAGATCACGAGATGCCGGCAGGTCGGGACGAACCGGCCTTCGCGCGTGTAGATGACCGCGGCCAGGGCGTGGGGCAACGAGAAATCCGCGATCCGGTCGAGGCCGTGTTCCATGTCCCTGAGGGCGAGTTCCCGGCCGGAGGCAGTGAGGGCGACGCAGGCGACGCGGACCATGGCCGGAAGCGGCCGAACCGGCAGGAGCCTTTCAGCCGACCTGGCAAGCTGCTCGACCTGGTTCAGCAGGTAATCCCGCCGGCGGGCCGCCAGGTAGGCCGCGTCGAACCGCAGAAGATAGGGCACTCCCTGGTCTGGGTACTTCCGGACCAACTGATCGGCGTCCCGGTAGGCTCGGGTGTATTCGCCCAGGCCGATCAGCGTGAGGTTACACTCGACTCGGAATCCCGGATCATCCGGCCGGATCTGGATCAGCTCGCAGACATCGGCGCGCGCCCGTTGTTTTTCGCCAAGCCTGCCGAAGTATCGAGCTCTTCGCAGGTACGCGTATGAATCAAAAGAATGTCCGGCCATCGCCGCGTCGAGGTCCCAGACCGCACGACGGTAAAACCCATGAGCGGCAAAGCATGCCGAACGAGCTTTGAGCAGATCAACCGACCTTCCGTAACCCGGATCAATGGCAATCGCCCGATTGAAGTCGGCCAATGCCTTGTCGTACCTGTGGCGTTCCTTGTTGATCTGACCTCGTAAGTTGAGCGCCCACGGATTCTCCGGACGAGAGTAGAGCCCATGCGAGAGTTCCGACAGGACCGTGTTCGTGTCGCCCAGCTTCGTGGCGATCCAGCCTCGGGCAAAGCGAAAGTCCGCGTTGCCCGGGTCGCGTTTCATGGCCTCGCAGAGGTCGGTCCAGGCAGCAGCCAGAGCCTCGGTGTCGCCTCGCCACGAGAGCACGACGCGGCTGATTCCCCGCTGGTAGTAGAGCTCCGCGCGTTCGGGATGGAGTCGGATCTCGCGGTCGAGATCCAGAAGCAGTTGTCGCTCTTTGTCCAGAGCGTGTTGCGTGCGGTTGTTCACGTCGCCCGCAACCTGCTCCGGCGACTCGAACCGGATCGGGATCAGCAACTCGTCCGCCGTGCTGGAAGGCCGGGGAGAATGGAAATAGTCGGAGCCGCTGCGGCTCGGCAGCTTGGTTGGATCCAGATCGACGCGCGGCGGTTTGCCACCCTTGGCTCCCTCGAACAGCCAGTCCGGCGCGAGATTCGGCGAGGGAAAGCGCTCCGATTTGTCGGGCAACCGAGACGGTGAGAACTTCGGAAGCGGAATCAGATCCGGCGGCCTCGAGCCGTCATCCTGCGCCGCGACTGTGCCGCAGATCGCGATGGCAACGACATTTACCGCCAGCCATCGAGCCGGTATGCTGCACATCCCACCGAACCCAGTGCCTGACTTCGCGGATTCCCTCATCATCCCCGCCTCCATGCTGATGCTCGGGTAGCCTCGGCCGCTCGCGAGAGGCAACCGGGAATGAGTTGTATCAAGTCGTCGCGATCTGTCGAGGGCAAGCTCAGATCGTCCACTCGATGGGCGCGGCCTGGCGGGCGAGCTGGTCGAGGGTTGTGCTATCGAGTACGGCGCGCTGGGCGACGCGGGCGCTCTCCCAGACCGGGTCGAGCACGGCGGCATCGGGGCAGCGAGATGACAGTTCGACCCGGGTGGTCAGGTCGGGACCTTCCACGGCGGCGAGCACCTGGCCGATCGAAATCGCCGACGCGGGGCGCGCGAGGTGATATCCGCCCGAGGCGCCCCGGGTGCTCGTCACCAGCCCGGCACTCTTGAGCTGGAGCAGGATCTGCACCAGGTAACGCTCGGGGATTCCATGCGATTCGGAGATCTCGCGAATGCGCACGGGCGGCGCGTCAGGACCATGCCGCGCCAGGGCGAGCATGGCGAGGCACGCATACTCGGCCTTGGCGGAGACCTTCATCGCGATGGCACTCCCTCGACGTGGCGACCCGGCCGGGTCAAATCAGAGCTGGCTGCTGTCGAGCGAGTGCAGACCGCATTCCGTCTTGGCCTGGCCGGCCCAGCGGCCTGCGCGCTCGTCCTCACCGGCCTGGACCGCGCGAGTACACGGCCAGCAGCCGATCGATGCATAACCCTGGTCGAAGAGGGGATTATACGGAACCCGGTGCGTCTCGATGAATGCCCAAACGTCGCGCCGGGACCATTTCAAGAGCGGGTTGACCTTCACCAGGCCGAATTTGCTATCCAGCCCGACGACTGATGCCGCCGCCCGGTCCTTCGACTGCTCGGCGCGAATCGAGGTGATCCAGGCGTCGTAGCCGACCAGCGCCCGCCGCAACGGCACGATCTTCCGGTCGTAGCAGCACTGGTCGGACTTCACGACATAGAGCGGCCCGCCGTGCTGCTTCTCGTACTCCGGCACCGCGGTCTCGGCGCGGACCAGCTCGACCTCGATCCCGTACCGCTCGACGATCCGGTCGCGCAGCTCCAGGGTCTCGCGGAACTGGTAGCCCGTGTCGAGGTTGAACACCCGCATCCGCGGCTCGACCTCGGCCAGCAGGTGCAGCAGGATACAACCTTCCGCCCCGAACGCCGTCGCCATCGTCAACCGCGAGCCATACCGCTCAACCGCCCAGCGGATGATCTCGCGCGGCGTCGCATCCGCAAGCCGCGCATTGATTTCCGCCAGTTCCTCACGATCCGGTGCCGCGACCGTCGCCGTCATCGTTTTTCCCCCTGCACGAGCCTTCATCCGGCCCGCCTGGGGGGAATCTTACGTATCTGCGTGATCAATGTCAAGATTCGGGCCGGTTCTCAAGTTAGTCTTTCACTCGGTTACCCAGCGCGGCCTTGGAATGCTGACGAGATAATTTCCCGTCTTCGGGGGACTCGATCGTGGTTTGTCGTGGGATTTCGGAGAAGATAGGGAAGAAGATGTCGCCCCCGATTCGTCTCCCACCCGGCCGTCCTCGGCTCTCAGCCGGATCCCTCTCCCGGACGTCACACCCTTGCGGGCCGGCGCGGCGGGTGTTAGAGCGGGGCGATCGTCCGGCTCCCGAACCCTTCCCCGAGGGATCTCATGACACCCTATCCTCCCCACATCGAGCGGTCCATGAAGGCCTTCTACCAATCCTTGCGCGAGAACGATCGCCGCCGCTATGCCGCCGTCGAGGCGGCCACGCTCGGCCATGGGGGGACCGCGTACATCTCCAAGGTCCTGGACGTCGATCCCAAGACCATCCGCCAGGGGCAGAGCGATCTCGCCAATCTCCCCGACCGCTCCGAGGAGCGGGTCCGCATGCCCGGTGGCGGTCGGAGACGGCTGATCGATGACGACCCCCAGATCGACGACGACTTCCGTCGAGTCCTCGTCGAGCACACCGCCGGCAGCCCCACCGAGGAGTCGCTGATCTGGACCAATCTGACCCGGACCGAGATCGTCGACCTGATGCAAGAGTGCGGCAGTTATGTCAGTGTTCATATCGTCGATCAGTTGCTCGACCGGCACGGCTTCGACGAGCGCAAGGCCCTGAGAATGAAGCCGATGAGCCGCCATCCCGATCGCAACGCCCAGTTCGAGACGATCGCCCGGCTGCAGCGTCAGTTCCTCGCCTCCCCCGACCCGATCGTGAGCCTGGACCTGAAATCGCGGGAATTGCTCGGCGACTTCTTCCGCAGCGGCACGCTCCTGACCCGCGCGACGATCCGGGTCTTCGACCACGACTTCGCCGAGTTCGGCCAGGGGGTGATCCTGCCCCACGGGATCTACGACCTGAAGCAAAATCGCGGGTACATCCACCTGGGCACGAGTCATGATACGAGCGAATTCGCCTGTGACAGCCTGAAGGATTGGTGGGAGCGGTTCGGTCGGGCGGCCTACCCCGAGGCGCGGTCGATCCTGCTGCTCTGCGACGGCGGCGGCAGCAACCCGGCCGATAAGGGCAATGGTGTCAACCGCGGCCAGGAAGTGAGCCACTTTCGCGGCCAGAATTGAGCCACCGCGGTGGTTGCCCAGTGGGATCCTCGTGCAACCCTCACAAATCTTCTGGCGATT
>JAKAUH010000545.1 GCA_021818605.1 Planctomycetota bacterium | reverse complement strand
AGAACACGGATGGCACGCTCAAGGAGTTGGACGACGACATCGAGATCCTGCTCGCCGATCCAGCGCCCAAATCGGCCGAGACCAGGTCCGCTCCCGCGGCGGCGAAACCCAGGGCCGCCGAGCCGAAGCCGGCGGAGCCCGGTCCCGCGGCGAAGGCCAAATCCGCTCCGGCTGACGCGAAGGCCGTCCCACCGGCGGGAAAGAATCTCAAGTAGGTCAGGCTCTCAACCTGACAGGCATCAAGCGCTTCAGGTAGGTCAGACTCCTATTGCGACGGCATGAAAGTCGGTCGGGCCTTGTTGCCCGACGAGGCCTGAGCGCCGGGCAACAAGGCCCGACCGACTCCAGGATCTTTCCTGCCGGGGTGGTATTACCCCGGCAAGGACCATTATTTCACGTGGTTCGGGCTGTCCAGCCTGACGGTTCAGTCCTGGCAGGCTGAACAACTTGACCGACGTTCGTGCCGCCGTGATGAATCGCCAGACGGCCAGATGGCTCCCGGGCGTGAGGAGTCGGAATACCGGCCCGGTCCCAGGCGAACCGGCGATGTCAATCGCCGGGTTGGGAGCGTCCACGGTCGCAACAGCTCGAGCCGGGTCGAGTCCCGGGGGCGTCCTGGGCCTGTTGCATCCGATTGCTCACGCGAGGCGCGCAATCCGGCCGGCCCCGGGTCGGGGGCCGGCCGGATGGGATTCCCGCGATCGGTCGCACGCGAGGCGGCCCTCAGCGGGAGCCCTCGCCGCCGGTGGGATATTCCTTGCTCCGCTCGTTCTCAACAGCCCAGAGCTCGCCGGTGACCACCCGGCGATACAGGGCCGGGCGATAGGCATCGGGGACCTCGGTCGCGATCCACTGCCGGGCCGAGTTGGCCCTGCCGCGGCGGCCCTGCGCCTCGGCGATCGCGCCGAGAGCGACGAAGCGCTCGGACTCCTCGGGATAGATGCCCGCACAGGCCCGAGCATCGTCGAACCGGCCCGAGGCGATCAGGTTGTCGACCAGAAAGCCGGTCATGACGCCGCGGAGGCCGTCCTGGGGTATCGAGGCGACCGCCTCGGCGGCGGCCTGGTAGGGCGGTGTGGCGACGGCGCTCAACGACTCGTACATGCGGGTCGTCCAGTCGGGGCGCTTCATCTCGCGCATCACGGCACCGCCGGCAAAGCTCGCGAGGGTGTCGACGCGGGCCGCGGCCTCTTCCAGGCTGCGTCGGCACTGGGCGTCGGCCAGCAGGAGCATGGCCTCGGCGCGGGACTCGGCGTTCCCAATCGTGCGGGCCAGCTCGAAGCCGCGGTTGAACTGCTGGGAGTCGGACGCGGCCAGGGTGATCCGCACCATTGCCCGGTGCTTCCAGATCAGGCGGTCGGCCTGGCGAGCGACGTTCCAGGAGTCGACCAGGATCTCATCGGCCAGCCGGTTCAAAATATCCACGCTGAAGTCGACGTCGCCGGTCGCACGGCGCGGCGGGACGGGCAAGGGAGCCGGCTGATCCTCGCGCCCCCCGGGTCCGGCCGGCCGGGCCGGCCGCGGCGGCGGGGGTGGGACGGCGCCGGCGGCACCGCGGGCCAGCTCGGCGGGCGCCCGGTAGCCCAGCGAACTGAGATCGAGCGCTCGCGGGAGATCGTTGGCCACCCGCGCGCTGCCGACCGCCTCGCTCTCAGCGACGCGGTAGAGCATCTCGTTGCGATAGGTCGGGTTGTTGATGATCGCCGCGAGATAAACGGCGCGGCGCCACTCCAGCCGGGCGATGCGGATCAGCACGAGCGGGTTTCCGCGTCGGGCTCCTTCCGCGGTGGCGGCGGCGTCGTCCAAATCGGCGAGATCGGCGTCGGTGGCCCCGCCCAGAATGTCGCGGTTCTCGCTGGCGGCGCGCAGCAGACCGTCGGAGAGCGTCGTCAGCGAGACCACCAGCCCGATGAGCCGCTGGTCGCGGACCAGGGGGACCGTCACGTGCGACGACGCGGCGATCGACTCTTCCAGGATGTGGTGCGCCAGCGCCAGTTGGTTGCTGGCCATGGCGCCATTGGCGATCTGCCGCAGCGCCAGGCTCCGCTCGGCGGGATCGACGATCTTGCGCGCGTCCGCCAGCAAGCTGTTGCCGACCTGGCCGGCCGACGGACCCTCCAGCGGGTTATCCACCTGCTGGGGTACCAGAAACGGGACCAGATAGGGATCGGTCGGGAACGAAACATCCACGCCGGGACCGTAGGGCACCATGCCCCGTCGTCGGCCCAGTGGCAGCGCCCGGCCTCCGACCATCGGCGAGCCCGGCCCCCGCGCCGACATCGCGCCCGAGCCGCTATCGGTGGCCCCGTAGGAACCGTATCCACTGGGATTCGCCGTCGACATCGCCCCGGCACCGGAGCCCGTGCCCACTCCGGTCCCCGACGAGAAACCCGGTCCCGGGGGGTAGCCCTGCGCCATCGCACAGGATCCCCACCCGCCGCCGACGGCCAGGCTCAGGGCCACTACCGCCGATCTGGTGCCGTCGCGTCGTTTGTTCCACATGGCGGCTGATCCCCCGTCGGAAGGCGGGCCCACGCTTCAGGACCCCGTAAATCCCTCTCGACCGTCACTCTTGTGCTCTTCGATGCAGTGTCGTCTCAGGTTGCGCCGCAAGCGCGATCCATCCCGTCGGTCCAATCGAGGTCTGTCCGCTCTGTTCCGTTCCGCTCCGCTCCGCTCAGGACACGCTGCGCCCGCGCCAGGCCGCCTAGCCCGGACCGCGAACCCTCCCGAGCCCGTTTGCGCCGCATACCTCTAGCATGCCCTCCGTTGTCCGCCCGGTCAAATTCCGGCCCGCCGAGCTTTATTTCGAAGGGGTGGGATGGCTCACAGTCGAGCGACGGCGCTCCTGGCCCAAGGCTGCGAGGGCGACGCGGCAGCGATCCATCTCAAGCCGTGACCATCCGTCGGCCGGCGCCTCCTGGGCTATTGCAGGAATGCGGCTGGTGGTAAAATCATGGGCGAGGGGAGGCGAAGAAGCCGGCTACGACCCCGCGACGGCGGGTGTCCTCTCTCGCCACCGTATTACGCCGGCATGAAAGTCGGTCAGGCTTTCCAGCCTGACGGTTCCTGCCTGTCAGGCGAGAAAGCCTGAACTCCTTGAGAATCGTTGTTGCCAGGCTCACCAGCCCGTTGGAGATGATCCCTCTGTCCTGGCTTGGAAGACGAGCCATCATTCCAGCTTCCGGACAGGGGCGATGCGAGCCACGCCGGGTTCGGTTCGGGATGGCATGCCAGGCGATGGTCGATTAGACTCCTTTGCTTCCAGCCTCGCTGCTCTGCCCTTGCCGACACTCGACGCCCTACCCTCCCGAGGTCGCTTCATGCCACTTCATATCGCCAGGTCGGCCTGCGTCGATTCACGTGCCTCCTTGCACGATGACGTTGAAATCGGCCCTGGTTGCGTCATCGGTCCCGAGGTGCGGATCGGCCGGGGCACTCGCCTGGGCAGGAACGTTTGCCTGCTGGGGGTCGTCCGTCTCGGCGAATACAACACAATCGGTTCCTTCGTGGCCATCGGAGGCGACCCGCAGGAGAGCTCCGTCCAGCACACGACCAGCGGCGTGGAGATCGGCGATCACAACCGGTTCGCCGACCGGGTCACGATCCACCGCGGTACCGAGAAGGGCGACGGCCTCACCAGGATCGGCAGTCACAACCGGTTCGACGACGGTTCGCATGTCGCGCACGATTGCCGGCTCGCCGACCATGTCTCGATCGGCATCGACACGATGCTCGCCGGACACGTGCACGTTGGCTCCAACGTGACGATCGCCCAGAAGGTGGGCGTCCACCAGCATGTCACCGTCGGCACCGGCAGCCACGTCGGCGGGCATTCCAAGATCACGAGGGATGTCCCCTGCTTCATGCGCGTCGAGGGAAACCCGCCGGTGGTCCGAGGGATCAACGGCCAGGACCTGAAGGTCCGGGGCTGCTCCAGCGAATCGCTGGGAGCCCTGAACGAGGCCCATCGGCTGATCTTCGTGGTCCGGAAGAGCCTGGTCCAGGCAGCGACTGAGCTCGACGATCGAAATCTGCTGACCCCGGAGGTCCTCAAGCTGCTGAAATTCCTCGAGGTGCAGCAGGAAGGGAGCCTCGGCCGCGGGCGTTACCGCCGGAAGCTGGGCTGATACAGGAACCCGCTGATGCGGTCGGGTTCCTGGGAGGGCAAGGCTCTGTCGCGTGACAGCCTCCATCCGGGCCTTCCCCCGCGGCTCGGCAGCCGTTTCGCCCTTCCAATTCTGATGCAGCCCCCGATCGAGACACCCAGACATTCCGGAGATCTCCCACTTGAACCGCCGCCAGATGCTCCGCCTCGGTCTGATCGGAACGGGCGTTTCCGCCGCGAATATCCTCCGGGCCGCCCAGCCGGCCGCGCCCGAGGCCCATGGCGACGCCGTGGCGATCGACGACGCCACGGCGCTGCTGTATTCCCGACAGGCGCCGCTGGAACCGGCGCCGGGGCTGCGAGATGCGCGCGCGGTCTGGAGCCACGTTCCCGAGCGGCCCGATCGCAGCGTGCTGGTCTACCTGCACGGCCACAACGGGTACGTCACGGTCGACGCCAACGGGCGGCCGCGCGTGCCCGACTGGGCGGCCGGTGACGAGGCGGCCAAAAAGGGCGCCTCGGGCAAGCCGGCGGCCCCGCTGGTCTACGGCCTCGACCGGCTGGAGAAGAAGACAGGCCGGCGGCCGATCGTCCTGGTGCCCGAGGACAGCACGCTGGCCACCGGCTCGTTCTGGGCGAAGGAGCCCGCCGGGCAGTACGCCGATCCCGATCGCCTGGGCCGGCTGATCGCCGATTGCCTGAGGCATCTCACGACCCTCCACCATCGCGGCGGCCGCACCTACCTTCCGCCCGACTTCGCCGGCCGCCCGAATGCCCCGGGCGCCGCGAAGGTTCCGGCGCTCGATCGCGTCTATCTCTCCGGGCACTCGGGCGCGGGCCTGCCGATGGAGCAGGCCGCCGTGTCCCGCCTGATCCTCCCCGACCGCGGCGTGCCGGCGGACCTCTGGCTGTTCGACAGCACCTACTGGTCCAAGGTCGATGGCTTCGTCGAGTTCTGCGCCCGGTGGAAGGCTGCCGACCGGCTGGTCGGCGGGCGCCGCGACGCGTCGCGGTTCGTCTGCGTGTATCGCCCGCGGACGTCGACCGAGGAGGTCGCCGACGAGCTCCGCGCCGCCATCGCGAAGGCGATCGCCGCCGACCCCGCCTCGCTCGTCGTGGACCACACCGCGGAGAACCTCGAGAAAACCATCCGCCCCGCGCTCGGCCGGACCGGGGCGCTGTTCGTCCGGACCGAGCTGCCGCACGACGAGATTCCCACCGCGTTCATCCCCGAGCTGCTCCGCACCGCCGCGTCGTGACATGACATCGGAGGACCCTCGATGAGACTCCTTGCCCTCATCCTGCTACTCGGCGGATCAATGGTCGGCGCCCACGCCGGCGAGCCGACCCGGCGGCCCAGGCCCAACGTCGTCATCATCATCGCCGACGACATGGCCCGCGAGGATTGCGGAGCCTACGGGAACCCCAGGGTCCGCACGCCGAACATCGACTGGCTGGCACGCGAGGGCATGCGGTTCGACCGGGCGTTCATCACGACCAGCTCGTGCAGCCCCAGCCGGTCCAGCATCCTCACCGGCCGCTACCCGCACGCCACGGGCGCCGAGGAGCTACACTGGCCCCTGCCGGCCGACCAGATCACCTTCGTCGAGCGGCTGAAGGCCGCCGGCTACTGGACGGCCGCCGCCGGCAAGTGGCACCTCGGCCCCGCCGTGAAGAACCGGTTCGACCTGGTCCGCGAGGCCAATCCGTCGGGCTTCTCGTCGATCGGCCGCAATGGGGCGACGAAGCGAATGACGGCCGGCGGCTCCGGCGCGGCGCAGGCTGGCTGCGACCAGTGGGTGCCCGTGCTGAAGCAACGCCCGCGTGACCGGC
This sequence comes from Planctomycetota bacterium, assembly GCA_021818605.1. Taxonomy (GTDB): domain Bacteria; phylum Planctomycetota; class Planctomycetia; order Isosphaerales; family Isosphaeraceae; genus JAKAUH01. Next base: position 1,771 of record JAKAUH010000545.1, on the reverse strand, counting down.
CGTTCTTCCTCTGGCTGGCGTCCCTCGACCCCCACCGCGACTACGAGCCGCACTCGATCCCCGAACCCCACACGCCGGCCGACGCCGTGATCCCGCCGTATCTGCCCGACACGCCCGAGGTCCGCGCCGACCTGGCGCTCTACTACGACGAGATCGGCCGGCTGGACCATCACGTCGGCGAGGTCCTGGCCGAGCTGGACCGCCAGGGAGTGGCCGGCGAGACGCTGGTCCTGTTCCTCAGCGACAACGGCCGCCCATTCCCGCGCTGCAAGACGACGCTCTACGACAGCGGGATCGCCACGCCGTTCCTGGTCCGATGGCCGGGACACGTCCCGGCGGGCAGCCGCTGCGGCGGGCTGGTGAGCACGGTGGACATCGCTCCCACGGTCCTGAAGCTCGCCGGGGTCGAGCCGCTCCCGACGTTCCAGGGGAAGGACTTCGGACCGATGCTGACCGATCCCACAGCGAGGGTCCGCGAACTGGTCTTCGCCGAACGGAACTGGCACGACTACGCCGCGCACGGCCGCGCGGTCCGGTCCGAGCGGTTCAAGTACATCCGCAACGACGACGCCTCGCTCCCCCTGACGCCCCCGGCCGACGCGGTCCGCAGCCCGACTTACCGGGCCATGCAGCGAATGAACAGAGCCGGGACGCTCCCAACGGCGCAGCGGGCCTGCTTCCTCAGCCCCCGCCCGCGCGAGGAGCTCTACGACGTCAATGCCGACCCGAATGAGCTGGTCAACCTGGCCGGCGACCCGAAGTTCGCCGGCGATCTCGCCCGGATGCGAGCCGCGCTGAGGGGCTGGGAACAGGAGACCAACGACCCGCCGGCCGGGACATTGACCCCCGACGAGTTCGACCGCGAGACGGGTGCGGCCCTGCCGAACGTGGTCCGTCCCCGCCGGCCCAGGAAGCCGGCCGCGAAGGGAGCGAAACCCTGAAATCGAGCCGCCGAGGCGGACGGGCGAAAGCGGGTTGAAGGCGGCGTCGCCAGGCTCCCGCCGAGGAATGGCAGGCAGGGAAAGCACCCCCACGGGGACTCGAACCCCGGTCCCTTGGCTGAGAACCAAGTATCCTAGGCCGCTAGACGATGGGGGCGGCTGAGACCCTATTATCATACAACCTTCAGCCCGACGATCAAGGGCTTTTGGACAGGATCGAGCCCGCGGATCGCGCGGATTCCGCGCGAGCCGGACCGTCGCCGGGGCCTCGAGACGGCTAGCCTTACTCCTCGCCGGGAAACCTGATTGTCCGGACGGTCCAGGTCCCTCAGAAGAGGAAAGCGTCCGAATCTTCCGGGGAGGGCATGGACCATGACGAGCTTTCCGACTGGTGGCGGCGGCGGCGGCGCCTTGCGAGAGATGCAGCACCTGTTCGCGGAGGGGACGTCGACGGCCCTCTCCGACGCGCAACTGCTGGAGCGGTTCCTGACCCGCGGGGACGACGCGGCGTTTGGGGCTTTGGTACAGCGGCACGGGCGGATGGTCCTGGGCGTCTGCCGGTCGGTCCTGCGCAACCCGGCCGATGCCGAGGATGCCTTCCAGGCGACGTTTCTGGTGCTGGTCTGCAAGGGCCGGTCGATCCGAGGCCACGAGGCCCTGGGGGGCTGGCTGCGCCAGGTCGCCCATCGCATCGCCGTCCAGGCCGGGGCGGATGCCGTCCGCCGCCGCGCCCGCGAACGACGGGCCGGCGCAAATCGCGAAGTGGAAACAGCGAACAGCGCCGGCCTCGACGACTGGCGGCAGGTCCTGCACGAGGAGCTCGCCGGGCT
>JAKAUH010001183.1 GCA_021818605.1 Planctomycetota bacterium | reverse complement strand
AGGCGTTCGAGAAGATCGGCTTCAAGGACGCCATCGCCGTTCGCTGGCAGAATGAGCGCGACGACTTCGAGCCCGAGGACATCAACTACTGCACGCTGCGCTGGATCACCACCGGCTCGACGTTCGCGATGTCGGGCCTGCGGAGCAACCCGCTGACCGGCGAGATGATCGACGGCGACGTCATCTTCGACGCGAGTTGGATCAAGACCTGGAAGGAGGAATACGCTTTCCTGGTCGGCATGCCGATCCCGACCGGCGCGCCGGGCGCGAGCCAGGGCCCGTCGGCCTATCCGCTGGCCATCGGCGAGATCATCAGCCCGATCATGGCCGCCAAGGAGGGCTTCGGCATGCTGATGCCCCCGCCGGGCAGCCGCCGGGCCGAGGCGTGGCAGTCCGCGCTTCTGGCCAGGATCAACCAGCCGGGTGCGGGCGGCCAGGCGCCGATGGTGCTCGACGTCGTCCCCGGCGGCTGGGATCCGATCCAGGCTCAGCTCCAGCAGCGGCTCGCCCGCGGCCGGGCGTCCGCCTGCAACTACGCGGCCGCCAAATCGCACGAGATGCGCTTCGCCGCGCTGGCCTTGCTGGTGGCCGACAGCAAGGACGACAAGAAGGATGCCGCCAGCAAGGACGACAAGAAGGACGAGAAGAAGGATTCCGCCAGGAAGGACGAGAAAAAGCCCGAGAAGAAGCCCGAGCCAAAGCTCCCCGACGAGTTCCTCGGCCAGGCGATCAAGGAAGTCGTGATGCACGAGGTCGGCCACTCGCTGGGCCTGCGGCATAACTTCCGCGCCAGCGGGATGCTTCGCCTCGACCAGGTCAACGACGTCTCCATCACCCACGCCAAGGGGATGGTCGGCAGCGTGATGGACTACAACCCGGTCAACGTCGCGCCGAAGGGCCAGAAGCAGGGCGACTACTGCACCACCACGCTTGGGCCGTATGACTACTGGGCCATCGAGTACGCGTATTCGCCCGTCATGGGGAGCGAGGAGGAGGCGCTCAAGCGGATCGCCGCCCGCTCGCCCGATCCCGACCTGGCGTTTGCCACCGACGATGACATGGCCAAGAACGACCCGCTCGTCAACACCTACGACCTGGGCTCCGACACAATGGAGTACGGCCGCGTCCGGATGGCGATGGCCAGCGAGATCCTCAAGGACCTGGATCAGCGCGTCGTCAAGGACGGCGACTCGTGGAGCCGACTTCGCGCGGCATTCAGCGCGTGCATCAACCAGTTCGGCAACGGCGCCTACCTGGCGACCGAGTACATCGGCGGCCAGTCGATCCACCGCGACTACAAGGGCTCGGTCAAGGCTCACGATCCCATCGAGCCGATCCCGGGGACCAGGCAGCGCGATGCTCTCAAGATGCTGGTCGACCAGATCCTCACCGACAGGACGTTCCAGTTCTCACCGTCGCTGCTGCGCAAGCTCACCAGCGAGTCATGGCTCGACGGCGGCCGGATGTACCGGATGGATGCGGGTTATCCGATCTACCGGACGATCCTCAGCATCCAGGAGATCGTCCTCGATCACTGTCTCAACGCCGATGTCCTCAATCGGATCCAGAACCAGGAGATGCAGAGCGATCCCGCGAGCAAGCCGCTCCAGATCGCCGAGGTCTTCCGGGCGCTGACCGACGGCATCTTCGGCGAGGTCTGCACTCCGCTCAAGGCCGACGGCAAGAAGCCGTTCGGACTCTCGACCATCCGCCGCAACCTCCAGCGCGAGTATGTCAAGCGGCTCAGCACCATGGTGCTCGGCTCGCGCAACAACAGCACCATCGAGGGCGGCGGCTACGTCATCTTCTATGGCCTGCGCTCGCAGCCACCGGCCGACGCCCGCAACCTCGCGCGGCTGCACCTCGACGAGATCCGGCTGAAGATCGACAAGCTCACCAACCAGCCGGGACTCAAGATCGACGACACGTCCCTGGCCCACCTGAAGGAGATCCACTTCCGGATCGACAAGGTCCTGAGCGCCAATCTCAACGTCAACGAGCCCTGATCGGGCCTCGCCACTCGTTGAAATGACGTCCACCGGGAGGGCGGGCGGATTCGGCCTCGGTTCGAGTCGGCCCGCCCTCTCCGCGCGCCAACGGTGAACAAATCACCGCCGACGGCGAGGAATTCGCCATTGTCGTGAAACTTCGGATTCTGGTCTCATGACGCAATGTCTTGAGTGCCTTGTAGATATGCATTTTGGGTCAAGGGGCCCGGCATTTGCTAAATGGGGGACGACCTCTCGACGATTGAAGGTTATCCTCGGAGTACCGAAGCCATGAGGCGGAGATTCGGATTCACCCTGATCGAGTTACTGGTCGTGATCGCGATCATCGCCGTTTTGATCGCGCTTTTGCTCCCCGCGGTGCAGGCCGCGCGCGAGGCGGCTCGTCGGGTGCAGTGCGTGAACAACCTCAAGCAGATGGGGATCGCGCTGCACACCTATCACGATGCCCTGACGGTCTTCCCGCCCGGTTACATCGCCGCCAGCCGGTTCATCGATGGCGAGACCGACGTCGCGCCGGGCTGGAGCTGGGCATCGATGGTCCTGCCGCAGCTCGACCAGGCGCCGCTGTACTCCTCGATCAACGTTGATCTGCCGGTTCAGGCCCTGGCCAACACGACGGCCGTGCAGACCCAGCTCGCGGCCTTCCTCTGCCCGTCCGACCAGCTCCCGTCGAGCGGGACCTACCCGGTGACCGACGGGCTGGGGAACACGCTCGCGACGGTCGCCCCCTCCTCCTACGGCGCCTGCACGGGGAACGACTACGCCGACGTGGCGATGGGTCTGAACAACAACGGCCTCGGCAACGGGCTGTTCTACCGTGATAGCAGCGTTCGGGTCGCATCGATTGTCGACGGCACGAGCCAGACCGTGATGCTCGGCGAGCGTGCCTGGGGGATGACTGAGGGAACCTGGGTCGGCGCCGTGTCCGGGGGCGTCGTGATGCGAGGGCCGTTCAATCCCTGTCCCGGGAACGCCGATGCCTCGTATCTCGCGCCGTGCCTTGTCCTGCTCCACTGCAACATGCTCAACTCCAACTCCGACTACGACAGCGGCCTGGATGATCCCTCGAGCTTTCATCCCTCGGGAGCCAACATCCTGTTCGCCGATGGGTCGGTGCACTTCCTCCGGAGCATTCAGGCAAACTCGGGCGTCAACCCCAACGGCACGACCCGGTACTCGCCTGCCAGCCTGATCTTCCAGTCGCTCGGCACGCGCTCCGGCGGCGAGGTCGTCAGCGCGAACTCCTACTGATTGAGGACGATCGGGTATGATGATGCTGGGAAAGCTCGGGATTGCGGCGAGGCGGCCGGTCGTTTTGACGATGGTGCTGGCGGCGGCGTTTGTGGGCGGATGTGGCGGCGGCGAGCCGAGCGGGCCGGTCCTTGCCGGCGGCCGTGAGGTCAAGTCGTGGATCAAGGATCTCCACGACCCGAATCCTCGCGTGCGCCGGCAGGCGGTGCTCAAGCTGGGCAACGTCGGCGACGCCGACCCGTCGGTGGCCGAAGGGCTGCTCGGGGCCCTCGACGATCCGGACGTCCTGGTCCGCCGCGACGCGATCCTCGCCGCTGCCAGGCTCAAGACACCCACGCCGGCGATCCGGGAGAAGCTCGAGTCCATGAGCCGCGCCGACAGGGACCCGCGGGCACGCGAGCTGGCCGGCAAGGCGGTCGTCCGGCTGGGCGGTGGGGGATGACCGGGGGTTCAAATCCCTCGACGGAGATGTGTCGTCGTGTGGTAGGGTAGCCAGGAGGCGGCTCGCGATCGATCGAGCGAGCGACAGGCGACGACACGAATCACCAGGCGACTCACCGGCATGAACGAGAAGGCCAGCATGGACCGGGCGGTCCGGCACCTTGCCGACCAGCTCCGCGGCATCCGATCGGGGACGATCAGCATCGGGCTGATCGACACCGTTCGTGTTCCCATTCCGGGCAATCTCGTGCCGATCAACCGCCTGGGGACGGTCCGGATGCAGGGGGACCGCATCCTGATCTCCGCGTTCGACCGAGCGAACGTGCCGGCGATCGTGAAGGCCCTGGTCGACGCCCGCCTGGGCGCCTATGCCCTCGACCCGACCACGGTGAGCGTCAGCGTCCCGCCGATGAGCCTGGAACAGCGCGGCGAGATCGCGCGGCATGTGAAGAAGCTCGGCGAGGAGGCGAAGGTCGCCATTCGCTCGATCCGCCAGCAGACCCGCAAGCAGATCGAGGCCACCGGCCGGGGCTCGCGGAACCGCGTCCAGGAAGCCACGGATGCCGCCGTCGCCGAGATCGAGCGGCTGGTGAAGGCGAAGCTCCAGGAGATCGGGTGATCGTCTGACTCGACCCGCTCAGATCAGTTCGTCGGCGAGCGGATGCGAGGGCTTATCCTTGGTGTCGCCCCGCACTCAGCCGAAGCCGACCCGAAGTCCCGGCGGCCGATTGACCGGCCGGCCGGGACTCCCGATCGTTACCCGGAGCAATCACTTGCCCTCCAGGCCCAGCTCCTTGACCTTGGCCGCGAGGTCCTCGCCGGCCTTCTCGGTGTGCACCATCTTGTCGATCTCCTTGATGATGCCGTCCTTGTCGATGTAGAACGTCCAGCGGTTGGTCACAGCGCCGTTGGGCCGCAGGACGCCGTAGGCGGTCGCCACCGTCTTCTCGGGGTCGCTCAGGATCGGGTAATCCAGGTCGAGCGACTCGGCGAACTTCTTGTTCAGTTCGGGCGTGTCGACGCTCGCCGTGAAATAGGCGACGTTCAGCTCCTTGAGCGCCTTGCTGTTGGCCCGGAACGACTTGCACTCCTTGGTGCAGCCGCCGGTGAACGCCTTGGGGAACCAGGCGAGGACCACGCCCGACTTCCCCTTGAACTGTTCGAGAGTATACGTTTTGCCGTCGGAACCCTGCATGCTGAACGCCGGTGCCTTGTCGCCGACCTTGAGCTCGGCTGCGGCCATCGCTGCACCGGCCACGATCGCCAGGCCGATGCCCAGCCCCATCGCGGTGGTGACGGTTCGCCTGTTGAATCGAATCATCGCTGTCTCCTCGGGGTAGCGTCGCCTCGGGATGACGTCCCGGGGATTCACCGCCCCCGGGATCCAACCCACGGAGCCTACCAGGCGCGTTGTGCCGACGCAACGAGCCGGGTGTGTCGCGCGATTCGGGGTGTGAACTTTCTTCCCAAACCGCGCGCGATCGGATAGACTTTCACCGTTCAAGGGAGTGGACTCCGAAGCGCTGAATCATTGTCTCCGTACGACAGCGATCACTGACGACTCCAACGACTGCTCATCCTCGATTATCACCGCGAGCAAGGTGACCGATGCGAATGCGCTTGCGCCGCAACCTGCGGCCAGCCGTGGACAGCCTGGACGATCGTTGCCTTCTGTCGGGCCTGACCCCGGCCGTGCTGAATCACGCCTACGGGCTGGACTCTGTCTATTTCAACACGCCCGGCGGCGCGGTGAAGGGGGACGGAACGGGGCAGACGATCGCCCTGATCGAGGCGTTCCACGACCCGACGTTGCAGAGCGATCTCCAGGTGTTCGACCAGACGTTCAACCTGCCCGCGCCGCCGCTCGACGTGGTCAACCTGGGCGGGCTCCAGTCGAATCCGTCGTGGGGGGTCGAGGAGTCGCTGGACGTCGAATGGGCGCACGCGATCGCCCCGAAGGCGACGCTCGTGGTGGTGGAGGCGAGTTCGCAGAGCCTTCAGAGTCTGCTGGCCGCGGTGAACGTGGCGCGGAACCTCCCCTCGGTGGACGTGATCTCGATGAGCCTGGGCTTCCCCGAGTCCACCTATCATTCCTCGGCGGTGCTGACGACCCCGCCGGGGCACATCGGGATCACCTTCGTCGGGGCGAGTGGCGACAGCGGGATGGCCGGCGGTTCGGAATGGCCGGCTGTCTCGCCAGATGTTCTGTCCGTCGGCGGAACGTCGCTGTACTTGAACGCGGCGGGCAATTATGGATCCGAGGTCGCCTGGAGTGGCAGCGGCGGCGGCCAGAGCCACACGGTGGCCGAGCCCTCGTATCAGCGGAACGCACAGTCGAGCGGCCGGCGCAGCACGCCGGATGTCGCCTTCGACGGCGACCCGAACACGGGGGTTGAGGTCTATCAGTCGTCGCCCTACACCGGGATCGGATCGTGGCAGGTCGTTGGTGGGACCAGCCTGGGCACGCCCGCCTGGGCCGCGATCATGGCCATCGCCGATCAAGGCCGCACCCTGGAGGGCAAGGGAAGCCTCAACGGCGCCACGCAGACCCTGCCCACGCTGTACGCCCTGCCGCCGTCCGACTTCCACTCGGTGGCGACGAATCACCCCGGCCGCGCCAGTGCGACGGGCCTCGGCTCGCCCAACGGCGGCCCGCTCATCGCCGACCTCGTGGCCAGCAACATCAACGTCCCGCTGAGCACCTCGAACGCCAGCCGGGGGTCGATCTTCTCGCTGCGCCGGGCCAGGAGTCGGAGGTTCGCCTTCCGGCACGTCGGGCGCTTCCAGCACCTCCAGCACCTCCGGCACCTCCGGGCTGCCGAGCACCCGTCGCCGTCTCCAGGCCATCCCGCCTCGATACTGGCGGTCGACGCCCGCATCCCGGTCCACCCGACTCTCATCATGGCCCTGAAGCGGCATCATTGACCGCGCCACGAGGCGCCGCCTCTCGCACTCGAACAGCAAGGCGTTGGTCACTCGGGCGGATTTCCTTCGGAATCAGTACCCGCCGGATGGCACGACATCGCCTCCGGCGCGGGTGGCGAGCGCCCGGTACGTCCTGACGTTCATCGACGACTTAAGGAACTCGACGTGCCCGTTGCCGAATACGAAATGGACGCCATCGCCCGAGTGGAGGCTGGAGAACTCGTTGACGCTCGACTTGCGAGGGCGTTTCAGGGCTCCGCGGCCGCCGCTCGCTTGCGGCCCTTTCCTTCTTCCTTGAACAGCGGATCGTCCTTCTCCTGGTCCTCGTCGTAGTCGCGATAGAGGGGCAGGTAGCGGTAGTAGACCTCGAGCGTGAGGATCGACAGCGACGTGGTGAACATCCGCCCGCCGGGCTTGCCCCAGGCGTCGGCGACCGGGGTGTAGGGATCCCAGCTTCCGTGGGCGCAGGTGCCGTCCTTGACCTGGAGGTTGATCAGGCCCTCGCGAACCCTCGGGTTCCACTTCTCCCAGTCCTTGTTCTTCATGTTGTGCAGGAGCTGGGTGGCGTAGTACCAGTAATAGATGTTCCGCTTCGGGTTGGTCTCGAGGTCCTGGGCGACCTGTGAGGCGCCCTTGACCAGCGGGGGAGAGTTCCGCGCCCAGCCGAGGAGCTGGCGGCTGACCAGGGCCTCGGCCGTCATGATGGGCGAGGCGTCGCCCCGCTCGGGGCGATACGAATAGATCGTCCGCGACCGATCGACGGCGGCCTGGTCGAGATAGCGCGAGCACAACTTCAGGACGCTCTTCGGGACCGCGATCCCCGAGCCGTGGGCGCTGCGGAGCGCGAACATTTGCCAGCCGAAGACCGACGTATCGCCGGGCATCTGGGGCGCGTACCGCCAGCCGCCGCTCGCCCGGTCCTGCGAGGCGATGATGAAATTGACGGCGTGCTGCGCCGGGCGCTTGAGCCGCGGATCCTGCGAGAGGCCATACGCCTCGCACAGCACCATCGTGGCGATCCCGTGAGAATACATCCAGGCCATGCCTGGCGGCCCGATGAACAGGTTGCCGTCTTGCTGCTGATGGTC
>JAKAUH010000599.1 GCA_021818605.1 Planctomycetota bacterium | reverse complement strand
CTGGTGAACGGCATGGTGAGTCCCTCCATGAACTTAGGGAGCGAGAGAAAATAGGAAAGTTGCCTTGACATCATAACAAGCCCGGCAGGGCCTGCGAAGTGTGTCTTACACCCTGAGTCTGACGGGCTGGTCGATCGGCCTTGCCAAGAATCGCCCGAAAGTCCAGAATGATATCATCCGCCCCCGGTGATCGGGCCGGTTGGGACGGGATGAGACGAGACCGAATCGATCCCGATCGGACCTGCCCGGTCAGCCCTCCGATTCGCCGCCTCGCGGCAGAATGGCCCGAGGGATGGGGGCCGGCGTGGACGGAACCTCGCCCCTCCGAGAGCCCCCTGACGGAGTGATCAGGTCATGGCGGTTGCCCCATTGCCAGCGTCGGCTCACCGGCCCGCGCCGGAGCCCGGCCCGACGCCGGTCACCCGCCTCGGTGAGCAGGTTTTTGACGCCGTCGCCGAGATCGGCGACGTGGCGCATTTCTCGCTGCTGACCTTCGTCTGGATCGTCCGCAAGCGGTCGCGGTGGTCGGTGCTGGTGCCGATCTTCTACGCCATCGGGGTCAAGAGTGTCTCGGTCGTGGCGATCACCGGGACTTTTATCGGCATGGTGCTGGCGGTCCAGGCACACCACCAGTTCGCCATGATGGGGCTGGCGACCCGGCTGGGGTCGGTCATCAACATCTCGATCGTCCGCGAGCTCGGACCGGTGCTGGCCGCCACGATGCTTGCCGGCCGGGTCGGCTCGAGCATGGCCGCCGAACTGGGCACGATGCGCGTCACCGAACAGATCGACGCCCTGTCCGCCCTCGGCACCAACCCGATCTATTACCTCGTCGTGCCCAGATTCCTGGCCTGCGTCCTTTTGATCCCGCTGTTGACGCTGATGGGCGACTTCATGGGGGTCATTGGCGGCGCGGTTGTTTCGACCCAGATCCTCAACGTCGACTCGTTCGCGTACTGGAAGCACACACGCGACTTCGTCGACAGCCTGGATGTCTTCGCAGGCATATTCAAGAGCTACTTTTTCGGCGCGGGGATTGCCCTGATTAGTTGTCATCGGGGATTCAACTCCCGCGCGGGCGCTGAAGGTGTCGGCCGGGCCGCCACCGAGGCGTTCGTCTTCTCGTTCATCGTCATCCTGTTCCTCGATTTCGTCCTCGGCCTCGGCTGGAACAGCGTCTACCAGGCCATCTATCCCCAGGCACAAGGGCTCCTATGAACCAGATCCCGACGGCCGAAGGGGGTACGGCGGAGGACCTGATTTCGCTCCGCGCGGTGGACATGCGATTCCGCCAGCACTCCGTACTGCAAGGCATCACCCTGGGCATTCACCGCGAGCAGACCGTCTGCATCATCGGCGAGAGCGGCTGTGGCAAGACGGTGATGCTCAAGCTGATCATTGGGCTGCTGAACCCGACGCGAGGCTCGGTGCATTTCGACGGGCGCGACGTTGCCAGCCTGGGTGGCAAGGAACTGGTGGCGATGCGGCTGCGGTTCGGGTTTTTGTTCCAGATGGCGGCGCTTTTCGACAGTCTGTCGGTGTTCGACAATGTGGCCTTCGGGCTGAGGGAGCACCGGCTCTGCGCCGAGGACGAGGTCCATCAGATCGTCCTGGATCGGCTCAAGGAAGTCGGTTTGCCGGAGGGGATCGAGCACAAGAAGCCGGCGGAGCTCTCGGGAGGGCAGCGGAAGCGCGTGGGTCTGGCGCGGGCGCTGGCGATCAACCCCGAGGTGATGCTCTACGACGAGCCGACCACGGGGCTCGACCCGATCATGAGCGACGTGATCAACGAACTGATCCTTCAAACGCAGCGAAGCAAACGGACCACCGGCGTGGTGGTCACGCACGACATGAAGACGGTCACCAAGGTGGCCGACCGCGTGGTGATGCTCTACCCGCTGGCGCGACTGGAGCCGGGGGAGTCGCAGATCCTCTACGACGGCCCGCCCGAGGGGCTGGAGACGGCCGAGGATCCGCGGGTCCGCCAGTTCGTCCGCGGCGAGGCCGGCGCGCGGCTCCGCGAGATGGCCATGCAGCGTGGCGCCGTCGGCGCTCGGTGAGGTAGGGTCCGGTCGAGGCCGGCCGGCTCAGGACCGGCCGACAGATGCGAGGTCGCCATGAACGAACGGGTCATGCAGTTCCGGATCGGCTTGTTCGTCATCGTCTCGGGACTGGTCCTGACGATGATGGTCGTCTGGTTCGGCGAGACGCCATCCCTGCTGCGCGACCAGGTGTATCTCAAGGTGCGCTATGCCGAGGCGCCCGGGGTGCTCGAGGGCGTCCCCGTGCGCAAGAGCGGCATCCGCATCGGCGAGGTGATGGCCATCGCCTTCGACGAACGCCCCGAACAGCCCGACGGCGTGATCGTCACCCTGGCGCTGGAGCGCCGGTATCGGCTCCGCAAGGGATCGGTCCCCCGGCTGACCCGGTCGCTCATCGGCGATGTCGCCATCGACATGGAGCCCGGTACCGGCGAGGGCTTCATCGAGACCGGCAAGACCCCTCTGACCGCCCCGCCGCCCATCGAGGGCCAGGTCGCCCCCGATCCCTCCAAGGCCCTCGCCGCCGCCACCAAGGCCTTCGAGAAGGCGGGCGACACGCTCGAATCGATCAACGCCGCCGCCGCCGGGCTGTCCAAGCTCACCAAAAGCGCCGACAACCTCGACCGGCTGCTCACCACCTGGAACGACACCGGCCAGGATGTCGCCGGCGCTGCCAAGAACATCCGCCGCCTGATCGACGAGAACGGCGAGAATTTCCGCGACGTCATCGCCAAGATCAACGACACCCTCGATCCCGAGACCCAGAAAGCCCTGCGCGAGGGAATAACCCGATTCTCCGCCGCCGCCGGCCGGATCGACGCCGGGATCGCGCAGCTCGACCCGGCGCTCAAGGACCTGGGCTCTCCGGTCAAGCACACGCCGACGACCGACATCGGCCAGGGCTTCCGCCGGCTCAACCTCGTGCTGGCCGACCTCGAGCTCCTGACCCGCCAGCTCCGCGCACCCGGAGGCGGTCTGAATACCGAGGGCAGCCTCCAGAAGCTGCTGGTGCAGACCGACCTGCACGACAACCTGAATCGCATGGCGCTCTCGGCCAACCAGGCATTCGTCCAGCTCCGCGCCGTGCTGTCGACCCTCCGCACCTTTGCCGACAAGGTCGCCTCTGACCCGTCCTCGATGACGCGGGGCGCCTTCGGGCGCCAGTGACGGCCAGCGCAGCCGACCGACCGAACAGCGCGCCAGGTGGTGTGCCGCCTTGACTTCAGTCGGTGATGCCGGTCTGATAAACCCAGGTTGACCACACTCCCGGCGCGATGATCACGCCCAATCACCCCCCGAGGGATCTGCCATGCGCCCGCCCAGCCGCCGCCATTTCCTCAAGGACAGCGCTGTCATCGCCGCCGGCTTCGCCGCCCTCCCGGCCGTCGCCCGCGGATCCGATGAGCCCGGGAACGACAAGAGCGGCGACGCCAAACCGGCCGGACCCAACGAGGTGCTGCGGGTCGCCGTTTGCGGCGTCCACGGCCGCGGCATGGAGCACATCCGGGGCTGGGGACACCTCAAGAAGGACGTCCGGATCACCGCGATCTGCGACCCCGACCTTGATGTCACCGGCAAGGCCGTCGCCGCGGTCAAGAAGCTCCACGGCGACGAGCCCATGGTCGTGCAGGACGTCCGCCATCTACTCGATGACAAGTCGATCGACGTGATCTCGATCGCCACGCCGAATCACTGGCACGCGCTCATGACCATCTGGGCTTGCCAGGCCGGCAAGGACGTCTACGTCGAGAAGCCCGTCAGCTACACTGTCAGCGAAGGCCGCCGGATGGTCGAGGCCGCGCGCAAGTACAACCGGATCGTCCAGACCGGTACCCAGTGCCGCAGCCACAAGGGCATTCAGGACGCGATGGCGTTCCTGCACTCGGGGAAGCTCGGCCAGGTCTACCTGGCGAAGGGGCTCTGCTACAAGCGGCGCGATTCGATCGGCCACAAGCCCGATGAACCGGTGCCCTCGGGCCTGGATTACGACATCTGGACGGGCCCGTCCCCCAAGCACCCGTTCAACCGCAACCTCGTTCATTACAACTGGCACTGGAACTGGGACTTCGGTGCCGGCGACCTGGGCAACCAGGGCATCCACCAGATGGACCTCGCCCGCTGGGGCCTGGGCAAGAGCGAGCTGCCGAAGTCCGTCATGGCGTCCGGCGGCCGGTTCGGCTACTCCGACGACGGCCAGACGCCCAACACGCTCTCGGTCGCGTTCGACTACGGCGATTGCCAGCTCCAGTTCGAGGTCCGCGGCCTGATCACCAACGACGAGGAGAAGGTCCGCGTCGGCGACATCTTCTACGGCACCGAGGGCATCCTGGCCATCACCAGCTACACCGACTGGCAGGTGTATCTCGGCCACAAGCTCGAGAAGGGCCCCGGCGGTCATGGCGGCGGCGACCACTTCGCCAACTTCGTCGAGGCCGTGCGGTCACGCGACCCGAAGAAGCTCAATGCCGACATCGAGCAGGGGCATCTCTCCAGCGCCTGCTGCCACCTGGGCAACATCGCGTACCGACTCGGCCGCAAGATGCACATCAACCCCTCGACCGAGTCGTTCGTCAACGACCCCGAGGCCGACACCATGCTGACCCGCGAGTACCGCGCGCCGTTCGTGGTGCCCGCGAAGGTCTGATCGCCGGGTCCGTTCACTCAAGCCGGGCCGGCCGGGAACTGTCCCGGCCGGCTCGCGGGGTGCGAGTGGCGCCTGCCTCGGCGCGAATGGCTCGCGATTTGCTCCATGAGTTTTCGTCCACCATTCGTGCTACACTCTCTTCCGGCGGGCGGCGATAGAGCCCGGCGCTCGATCCGAGACTATCCAGAGGCACGTCCATGAGCATCGCCACGGCTCCCGGCACGGGGTTGCGTTCCAAGCTGCGCGAACATTTCGGATTCCAGCGATTTCGCCCAGGCCAGGAGAAGGTCGTCCGCTCGGCACTGTCAGGCCGGGACACGGTTGCCCTGATGCCCACGGGCTCGGGCAAGAGCCTGTGCTTCCAGCTTCCGGCGCTGGTGATGGACGGCTCGACGGTCGTGATCAGCCCGCTGATCGCGCTGATGAAGGACCAGACCGAGTCGCTGGCGGAGAAGGGCATCAGCGCCGTCGCGTTCAACAGCACAATGAGCCCGCGCGAACGGCAAGAGGCCGAGGAGTCGCTGGGCCGCCGTGGCAAGGAGTTCGTCTACACCACGCCCGAGCAACTGGCCAACCGCGAGTTTCGCTCGCTCCTGCGCCGCACGCCGATCGGGCTCTTCGTGGTCGATGAAGCGCACTGTGTCAGCCAGTGGGGGCACGACTTTCGCCCCGACTACCTCGAGCTCGGCACCGTGATCGAGGAACTCGGGCGCCCCACCGTCATGGCGATGACGGCCACCGCGACCGACGAGGTTGTGAACGACATCATCCGCCAGCTCCGTATCCCTGACGCCGAGATTGTCCACACCGGCTATTACCGCTCCAACATGCACCTGACCGTCCTGCCCGCGGCCGGCGAGGAGACGCGGCGCGATCGGCTCGCCAGGCTGCTCGGCATGGAATCCGGCAGCGGCATCATCTATGTGGCAACCGTCAAGGCCGTCGGCGAGCTGACCGAATACCTCCAGGGGCTGGGCTTCGACGTGGTCTGTTACCACGGCCGGATGAAGGCCGCCGACCGCGCGGCGAATCAGGACCGATTCATGAGCGGCGAGGTGCCGATCATGGTCGCGACCAATGCCTTCGGCATGGGAATCGACAAGCCTGACATCCGGTTCGTGATCCACGCCAACCTGCCGGGCACGGTTGAGGCGTTCTACCAGGAGTTCGGCCGGGCCGGGCGCGACGGCGACCCCGCGCGCTGTACCTTGCTGTACGCATCCGACGACAGAAAGCTCCACAGCTTCTTCCAGAGCCGGCGCTATCCCGACGCCGAGGACCTGGTCAACGCCCATCACGCGCTCCGGCGGATCGTCGACGACACCCCCCGGCTCGAGGACGTCCAGGCGATCTCGCCGCTGCCGAAGTCCCGCCTGAAGCTGGCGATGTCGCTGCTCCGCTCCAAGGGAGTGGTGAAGGAGGACCTCTCGGGGCACCTGCACCTGCTCCAGCCTGATCTTTCCCGCGACGACCTGGCTCGCCTGGTCCGCGACTACGCGGATCGCGACGCGCGCGACCGCCTCAAGCTCCAGCGCCTGGTCGACTACGCCGAGTCCCGCGCCTGCCGCTGGCGCTACCTGCTCGACTACTTCGGCGACGAGGATGCCGACGTGTCCACCTGCGGCCACTGCGACCGCTGCCAGGCCGGAGGCTGGCGATCCTGATCCGCCCAACGGCTCGCCCGGCCCGGTTTGCCGCCCCGCGCTTTGCTCTCGTCCCTGCCGGCGCACGCCGGTAGAATCGACTCATCCCGCCCGGCTGGTGGGCAGGAGGGGACGATCCATCCCGCGAGTGGAGCCCCGCGATGGCGATCACGCGCTACTCGGTCGACGACTACGAGGAGATGATCCGTCTCGGTGTATTGACCGAGAACGATCGCGTCGAGCTCATCCGAGGGGAGATCATCGCGAAGATGCCGATTGGACCCGGGCATTCGGCGAGCGTCAGCAATCTCGTCGAGCTGATTGTTCCCCAGGTGACAGGACGGGCGATTGTCCGGAGCGAGAACCCCATCCGACTCGCGGATAGCATGCCGGAGCCGGACCTCTGCCTGGCACGCCGACGTCCCGACCGATACGCCGCGGGCCATCCCCAACCGGCGGACATCTTCCTGGTCGCCGAGGTCTCCGACTCGTCGCTGGATGAGGATCGAACGATCAAGAAGGCGCTGTACGCCGAGGCCGGCATCGCCGAGTACTGGATCGTCAACCTGGTCGACGACTGCCTGGAGGTCTATCGCGACCCACAACCCGATGGGACGTACCGCGAGGCGCGGGTCCTTCGGCGCGGTGACATCGCCGACATCCTGGCTCTGCCGGGCGTGGCCGTGGCCATCGCCGAGATCCTTTGATCGCCGACTCCTCGACGCCCCAGGATGGAGCCTTCCGTGATCCGCACCCTGCTGGCCGCACGCTATCTGACCTTCGGCACGGCGCTGCTACTGGCCGTGGGGCTGGCGATCTGGGGCCGTCGCGTCGGCTACGAGCAGTCGATCCACTCATTCTTCGCTGAGAACGACCCGGACATGGCGGCCTACCAGAAGGCGGCCGCGACGTTCGGCGACGACAACTTCGTCTTCGTGATGTACGACGACCCCGACCTGCTGACGGCCGCCGGGATGGACCGTGTGGCCGAACTGGCCGCGGCCATTGCACCCGGTCGGATCGAGGCCGTGCAGCGGGTGGAGTCGCTCGACGCGATGCCGCTACTCTGGGCCGTCGATGATGCGCTGCTCGCGCTGGACCGTCTGCCGGCCCTGCTGCGCAGGTCGGCCCTGAGCGCCGCGAAGAAGAGTGTCGCCAACCTGGACATCCAGGCGATCTCGCCGCTGCCGAAGTCCCGCCTGAAGCTGGCGATGTCGCTACTCCGCTCCAGAGGAGTGGTCAAGGAGGACCTCTCGGGGCACCTGCACCTGCTCCAGCCTGATCTTTCCCGCGACGACCTGGCTCGCCTGGTCCGCGACTACGAGAACCGCGACGCGCGCGACCGCCTCAAGCTCCAGCGCCTGGTCGACTACTTCGGCGACGAGGCCGCCGCAGTGTCC
>JAKAUH010000272.1 GCA_021818605.1 Planctomycetota bacterium | reverse complement strand
CGGAAGACGGCCTGCCTCGGGAGGGCTTGCCGTTTCTGGAGTTACGGTGGCCTTTGCGAGAGGTGACCGGTTCGGAACGGGTTGGTCGGAGTCGGGCGACCGGCCGGGCGACCGAAACCGTTGCCGGCCGGGAGGTTGCGACTCGCGAGAGGCGCATCGGGGCGGAATTTGCTCTAACTGCCGAATTGCCAAGGAACTTCCGGACGGGACAGGGCCGGTCTCCCATTTCACCACCGCAGCGCTCGCGTGGGGTCCGGTAACAGAAGAGCATACCGCGTTTCTCGTCTCGATCAAGGGACCAGGTCGCGATCGGCCGATTGGCCTATCGACGGGTTGCGCTCTCGATCGTTCAACCGCCAGCTTTCGGCGCGGGCCGAGACGCGGTTGAACTCCAATTGGCGACACGGGTGCGCTCTCGATCGTTCAACCGCCAGCTTTCGGCGCGGGCCGGCTGATCGGGGCATCGGTAGGCTTATTCGCGGCGTCCAGCCGGCTTTCGATCCTGTCCAGGCGCTGGCTCTGCGGCTTGACCTCGGCGACGACCGCGCAGGCGGACCATCCGATCGAGGCGGCCCCTGTGATCAGCGCCGCGATCAGGCCGAACACGCCACCCAGAAGCCAGGTCCCCAGCCGGCGGATGATCGTCAGCTCGGTCTCGACCGCCCGGGGTCGGCGAGGAATCGCCAACGACAGATAGGTTCAGCCGGCGGATGATCGTCAGCTCGGTCTCGACCGCCGCGCGGAATCCCTCGACCTCCTTGCCCAGTACGCCGAACCTCTCGGTGACCTTCTCGAAGTCAGGCGCCCCGACCCCGAGACGGTCCAGGCCCTCTGCCCAGTACGCCGAACCTCTCGGTGACCTTCTCGAACCTCTCGGCGACCTCCACTCGGAAATCCGCCAGGTTCCGGGCCAGTCCCTCGATCTTCTCGGCGAGCTTCTCATCGGAGGCGGCCGGCATGGGGTGGCTCCGATTCGACGCGACTTGCTTCGGCGAGGTCGATGTTTCTAAGGTCGTGCGCTGCGGCGGTGTCGGAGGACCTCGGTTCGATCCGACTGGCTTCGGCGAAAACCCTGTGCTGACAGGCTGGCCGGCGCCACGTCGATCGTCCCGGTCGAGACCCCGCGAACTTCGAGTAACGCCGTCTGGACCCTCACGCCGTCGGCGGCGCCACGTCGATCGTCCCGGTCGAGACCCCGCGAACCGGATCGCCACCGTGACGTCGTTACGAGCCTCGACGGCGCCACGTCGATCGTCCCGGTCGAGACCCCGTGAACCGCCCGCCAGCCGATCGTACCACGGCCTCCGCACCGCGGATGTCGAACGCGCGAGAGCGGACAGGACGACAACGCACGATATCAAGTGATTTTACCGCGCCGGCATCCCCGAGCCAACGCCGCCAGGCCGGTCAGGTCCGGCGCCGTCGGGGTGCGCTATCCTTCAATCCCTGGGTTTCGGGGCGGGCCGATTGATCAGGGTCGCGAGCTGCTTTTGAACCGCGTCCAGCCGGCCCTCGAACCGCTCGAGCCGCGTCCCCTGCTGTTTGACGTCGGAGGCCAGGGTTTCGAGCACGCGCCCTCGCTGCTTGGCCTCGGAGGCCAGGGTTTCGAGCACGCGCCCTCGCTGCTTGGCCTCGGAGGCCAGGGTTTCGAGCACGCGCCCTTGCTGCTCGAGGCGCGTCCCCTGCTGCTTGACGTCGGAGGCCAGGGTTTCGAGCACGCGCCCCTGCTGCTTCATCTCCGAGCTGACTGTCGCCGCATCCCAGACCACGCGTCCGGACCCGACGACGACAGCCACCAGGATTCCGGCGAAGAAGACCCCGATCCATTTGATGAACTGGAGGTGAGTATCGACCTTGCTGCGAAACCCTTCGAGGGTCGTCTCGAGCGCGCCAAACCTCTCGGCCATCTCCAGGCGAAAGCCAGCCAGGTTCTCGGCGACCTCGTGGATCTGTTCGCCGAGCTTCTCGTCAGTTGCCGTGGGCATGGGATGGTTCCGATTCCGATACTCCGGGTGGATTGGTGGTTCGGCGTCTGACACGCTGGGCGATCGCCGCAAAGAACGTGTGGGCGTGGCGGATACTCCAGGTGGATTGGTGGTTCGGCGTCTGACACGGCCCACGCCGAACCGGCCGAGGTCCGTTCGCGACCACGGCCGTGTTCGAGCAGCGCTCCGCCGCGTTGCACTCCATCTGCTCCGATTCTAGCACGACGGCGCCCGCGGGCCAACGCCGCCCGACCCGACCCCAGGCAATCACCCGATAGGGCAAGATGGCCGTGACGCCCAGTGACGCTGAAGCGGCCCATTACGTCACCAGGGCACCAAAGAGCCCCAGGCCGAGGTGGCAGGAGTGGCCCAGTGCGATCGGGCCCGTGACGGGTCGCGGGAACCGAAGCCGGAATAGTCCGTGTGGTCGAGAGCCGCCATCGTCGCCCGCCTTGCGCCGGTTGAGTCGAAACTGAATCGAGCGTAGCCGATGCCGCCCGACGTGCGGAACAGGATCGATCTCCATACCCTCTTGAAACAACCCACGGCGCTGGAGTTCCTCGACAAGAACCTGCCGGACGAACTGCATCCGTCCATCGAGGGCGTCAAAGAACGCGCGCGGGTCACGCTTGCGACCCCGCGGCTTCATGTGGCGAGTCACCAGAAACGGCGTGGTGGACACCCAGGCCGCGGACTCCTCGATCAGCCGGGCGCGAAAGTCACCGAGGCCGCCCAGTCCGACGAGTAGCAGACGTAGGGCGTCGCCGTCGCGCCCGGGTAGTTTCCGCAGGCGATCGAGGGCCATGACCTCCAGTTCGTTGAAACCCATTGGCGCGTAAACGGTCAAGTGATCGAGCCGGCCATCGCCGTCTTCGTCGGCCGGCAGGAAGAAGGCGTGCTGGTGGCCCTTTCGTGGGGTGCCTTGCTCATCCTTGCCCCAGAAAGCCGGAGAGCGCGGCCAGATGTCGGCGTCCGCGAGCTCGGGATCCTTTCGCCGAGCCAGGCGATTGCACGAGCGTAGCAACTCGTGGCGGAGCTCTTCGGCCAGAGGAAGGGTCTCCGTGACAAGAGGCAGCACGGGCCCGTCGAGAGCAAAGCGGGCGACGCTCCGCGCTCGCTGACGAACCGGATTCTGTCTCGCGGGCACGGCGCGGGTTTCCGATGGCCGCGTGTAGTTCACCCATTTCGTGCCGGGAACGATCGACCATTTCCGACTCGAGATGATCTCGGTGTCCAGACAGAGATGCCATCGCGGGCAGTCGAACAGGAGATCCGACGGGCTCGGGTTCCCCTTGGCCGTTTTCTTCGGGTCGGGCGTCGGGTAGTGCTCGTCTCCGAACGTAGTGACCGGGTCGGGGCAGAGTACGGGCACCGGGTTGGGGTCGTTCGGCTCAGCCGGGCCGAGGGGCAACGGGGCGATGTCGGCGAAAAGATCTGCGAGGACCCACCCCTCCGCCCGGCCGAAATAGGCGAGATTGCCGAGCAATCTCGATAGGGCTGCGCGATCATCGCCCGAGATATCGGTCTCCGGCCAGCCGATGAACAACGGATCGCGCCGGCCGACCGCCACGAACGTATCGAACACGAGAGTGCGGTCTGCTGGACCCTTTTTCTCCCACGGCATGTAGTGCCGGGTGTGGGCGACGCGGTGCGGTGGCAACTGGAACCGCGGCGGGTGGGCGAGTGGCCCAAGGATCCGACGAACCTGTGTCGCCGAGATATCCGGACAGTTCCGCCTCCAGACGGCCACGAGCGCGCGCAATAGCCGCCACGGCGATGGCGGCCACTCGGGGACACCTTCGTTCACGTGCCGGCCCCACGGCGTGGCATGATACCGGCCGCTGGGAAACGTGAGCCTGATGATCACGGACATGCGCGACTCTCCCCGCCTATGGCTTGTTCCAGATGAGTTTCGTCACCGCCGGATCGGCGAATTGCGGCCTGCACTTCGTCAGCAAGCCGGCAAGCTGACCACTCAACTCGTGCGATAAAGGTAGGGGAAAGCATTGATCCTTACCGTCTGCGCCCTTGTAGTCACAGTTGACAACGGGTGCGACCAGTTCCAGTTCGCAAGCCGTGCGGAGACGCATGTTGGAGTCGAGGAACCGTCGCACCTTCCACAGGGAGAGAGCAACGAGCAGCTGGCAGGCGTCGTCGCCCAGACCATATCCGCGGATCTGGGCGAGGTCGAGACTGAAGAACGCGGTGATGGACCTCGCGGTGAACTCGGTGCGGTGGAAAGGAACGTTCCCATAACCGCCCTTCGCATCAACGCCGGCGACCTTTGGCTTGGGTAAGGCGCGATCAAACTTGACCCCGCCGCTGTCGGCCCTGCTGACGCCACTGGCCTCGATGAACGCGGAAAGCGCCCGCGGGTGCCGGAGCCGCCCGGCGATCTTCTCAAGGAACACCCCGTGCACGAGCGAGTTCGGGTCGTACTTGAAGCAGACGGCGGCGAGCTTGCGGAGGTTGACCACGCCGGCCACGTCGTCGCGCTCCTTGTCGCCGCCCTCGCTGACGTCATCCGTCGCGGGTCCCGCGCTCGCGACCCGGCGACCACCAGCTCGGCGGGCAGCGGCCGGTACCGCGACCAAGCCGAGTTCCGGCTTCAAGATGTCGGTGAAGGCGGTCCCGTCCTCTGTCACGCCGTTCATGATGTACGGCGAGTTCAGCCGGTGAAACTCCAGCAGGCTGTTGGTAGTGTCAGAGCCTTCGCCGATGCCGGCGAGCTTCACCGCGACGAACGGCAGGCCCTTGAGATCCGGGACGATGTCGTCATTACCTTCGTCCCAGCAAACCGCTTCCAGGCGGTTGGCCATCGACTGGGCTGACTCCACGAGCAGCGTGGGGACCGTACCGCCATTGGCGTCAGGCGCGTCGTAGAGGGCCGGACCGAGGTCAGGAAAGCCGGTGGGCTGGATCCGTGTGCCAGCGATGGGCTTGAGGGCCGCCTCCATGAGGATTCGAGGGACGGTCGCCAGTTTGTCCAGGTCGAGGACCATGATCACTCCTCACGTTCAGGTGGATAGAGAACATCATTCGCAACCGTCTCCAAGTCGCGGTTGGAAAGGGGAAACAGCATCGCGGAGAGCAAGCGGACCGCGCCGATCTTCGATCCGATAGCGAGTGATCGCCCGACAAGGCGACGGTTGCGGTAACCATGGACGAGCCGGCCGCCCGACCTTAGCCGCCGGGCGGAGCGGTCCACGCACCGCCCCACGGCATCCGGCTGACCTGAAGCGAGTATGTCAAAGACCTCTGGGTCGGGCCTGGCATTCGGCTCGTCGCCGTCCGCCAGTCGCCAGCTATCACCCTCGGGGGTGATCGTCCTGGGCTCGACCAGCAACCGAACCACGCCGAACTCGAATGGCACTGCGGCCTCGTGGGCATCCGGCAACCGGAATTCGACGGCCGTCCAATCGAGGGTCGACAGACCCCAGATGAGATCGGAGAGCTTGGCTTCATCAACTTCGTCGTGCAGGAACGCGATGACATTCGACAGTCGGCCGGGGCGCGGGGAGCAGAGCGGAACACCTTTCTGCGTGTCGCGGAAGGCTTCCATCAGCCGGCGCCGGAAAACCGCCGCAAGGTTGGCGGCTATCTGCCCCTCGGACCACACGGCCGAGGTGCTGCCTGGTGACCAGTTGACCGATTTGGCGAACTCAACGGCTTCGAGGAAGACGCGCAGCGGGCCGACGGCGTTGTATGCTCGGACACCGGCGACGCTTGCGGCCAGGTCGAACTCGGGGCTTCCGTCGTCAGCCTGGTCCAGCCATCTCGAGTCGAGTCCCTGGAGCGGGCGAATGTTCTTGTCCGCGCAGAAGGCGAGACCGTTCGCCAATGTCCGCTCGGCCCGACCCAGCGCCCTGAGCGCTTCGAGTAGATAATTCGCGTCGTGGCCCTTTTCGCTCCGGGTGGCGAACTGCTCGCTCCGGGTGGCGAATTCATACATGGCCCGGTCGACCTGCCGTAAAGCAGTCTGGTAGCGGGCGGGCGTCTTTTCCTTATCGCGGCAGGCCGTGCGGAGGCGGTCAAGCCACCTCGTCAGCAATGGGTCGTCGAGTAGCCGGGCTTGCGGGCGGAGCGTCACTGCGACACGGCCGAGCGGTGCTGCAAGGAATGCCAGTCCGTTTCGCTTGAGGAAGCCATAGCGAGCGAATGATTTCACTCCGCGGCTAACTCCCAGCAGGTTCACGGCCAGGGCAAACTCGACGGAGTTGCTAGCTTGGCGACGGCCGAGCTGGGCCCTGCCTTCGGCGAACAGGTGCTTGACCTCGGCGAGCGTCATCGACTCAGACCAAAGTGGCAGCCAAAGCTCCGCCCGCGATCCATCGGTAGTTTCTTCGCTGGCGGAAGCCGAACCATACCCGACGGCGACCGACTCGACGCTGAAGGGGAACACGGCCCTGTCCCTGCCGGCTGTGCTCACCCCGTGTCGCCGGCCGACCGACCCGGCGAACGTCAGGGTCCCTTCGATCATCAGCACGAAGTCCCACGGGTTGACTCTCGAGTCAGCCTCAAACTTCCCTTGCACGCCGTTCGCACCGCCGACACCGCCGGGATTGAACTGGCCGACGGCGGACTTTTTCAGGCCGGCCAGCGTGTCGGCAAACAGTGCGGCGGCCAGCCATTGCTTCGAGCCGACAGTGTGTTGTTCGGCGTCGGAGGCGAACGGGATGATCTCGGCCAACCGCTGCATGAAGTTATTGGTGAAGTCGAGGCGACCGTCATTGCCGCCGGTGCCGAGCAGCGGAAAATAGCGCGGGCCGTTGTTGCCGAGCACGAAGCATGCGTCAAGCCAGGGCACAGCCTCGTCGGCGAGCTCCGAGCGGCACCGAAGCATGAGCAATTCCTTGAGTTCATCCGTCGGCTTGCTGTCCGGCGCGAACGTGCGGATTCGAGCGATTGTGTCGCGATACAGCGCGAGTCGCTCGGCCGTGGACCGGGCGATCACGTCAAGCGGCTCGGCTCCGCCACCGTAAAACCCACTACCGCCGTTCCAGGGGGCCGCGATCGGCGTCGGCCTGTATCGCTCGAGGAAGAACGACGTCAGCCTGTCCCGATCCAGCTCGCCATGAAGGCGAGCGACACCACCAGCCCACGACAGCCGGACGTCCGGATCCTCCTGCTCGGCGACGACGCGAAAGGCGCCGAGCGTCTTCAAGTAGCTCATCAACGGCTCCGGCGTGCAACCGGAGAGCAAGATCTCAGGCATTCTGCGCCTCCTTCCGGCTCGCTCGCACGTCGGCCGATCGCAGGAGCGCCTCCAGGTACGCCAGTTTGAACGGCCCGGTGTCAGCCAGCAGCTTCAGCGCCTTGGCCGTCCAACTGCCCTCGCCACCCAATTGCATCGGGGACAGGTCGAGGGTAGTTGCCGGGAACCTCTCGTCGGTGCCGAGATCGACCTCCGGCAGAGTGTCGCCGTCGCGAATACCGAGGGCGAATCGGATCGATACATCGTCCGGCGGGATTTCGCCAGGCAACGGCCGAATCGCCAGCCGTACACGGCCATGATGGGCGGCAATCAAATACGCGACGGCGAACGGCCACGCCGGCCGCAACTGAAGCACAGCCAGGGCCGAGCCGAGCTCATGCCGGAAGTGCTTCCTCTCGTAATTCAGGCGGCCCCTGCGGCCGGACTTGGCCAGCAGCTTTGACGGCGCCGGCTCTTCGGGATCATACAAGGCTCTCTGCGCCACGGGCAGAGCCTTGCCGATATCATGGCCCCGAGCCGCGTCGAGCAGTTGCTCCGACCAATCCCCAAGTGA
>JAKAUH010001191.1 GCA_021818605.1 Planctomycetota bacterium | reverse complement strand
TGGTCCGGTGGTCCTCGACGATCTCGGGCACGAACAGGGTCGCCAGCACGTCCCCCTTCTTCACCCTGTCGCCGATGTCGACGATCCACTTCTCGATGTAGGCCGTCATCTTGGGATAGACCGACGTCCGCTCGTAGCTCTCGACGAAGCTGGGCTGGCCCACTCGCCGGACGATCGTCCGCACGTTGGGGTGCATCAGGCGGACCGGCCGGGGCCCGGCGTTCTCGCCGAAGTCGATCCCGGCCTCGTGACGGCACCCGGCCGCCGCGATCCCTGCCAGGAGCGCCGCCATCGCGACGAACTGGCCGCGCAGGCCGGCCGAGGGGCGGCCGGCGTGGCCTGTCCGTCGCGGCGCTGAGGGTGCGGCTGGCATCGAGGTCCTCCGCGGCTGGCTGGTCAATTGAGGTCTGATCACGTCAGAATTGCCCGTGCGGTCCGGCGACGCCGCTCCCCGCGTCGCCGGCCCCGTCGAAATGCGGTTCGTGCCCGTCTGCGCCGCTGGGCTCGTGGCCGGATGAGGCCGCGGCGTTCGCACCATGAGCGTCGGCGTGGACCTCAGGATCGTAGTGCGCGCTTTCGGGGTCGTGCGGATAGATCGATGGCGACGCCGCCTTCCTCCGGCCGATCACCAGCGCGAAGACCGAGGGAACCACGAGCAGGGTCGCGAACGTCGACATCACCAGACCACCGATGACGGCCCGGCCCAGCGGCGCCTGCATCTGACTGCCCCGCTCCAGCGCCAGGGCCATCGGCACCATGCCGACGGTCATCGCGCAGGCGGTCATCAGGATCGGCCGTAGCCGCTCGCGCGCGCCCAGGGTCGCGGCCTCGGCCGACGGCGCCCCGGCCTTCCAGTGCTCGTCGATGAACGTCACCAGCATCACCGAGTTCGACACCGAGACCCCCAGGCACATGATCGAGCCCATGAACGACTCGATGTTCAGCGTCGTCCCGGTGGACAGCAGGATGATCGCGATGCCAGCCAGCACCCCCGGCACGGCGCCGATCGACACCAGCGCCAGCCGGGGCGACTGGAAATAGGCCGTCAACAGCACGAAGATGACAAACACCGCCACGGCCAGGCCGATGCCGAGCGACTCGAACATCTCGATCATCGGCGGGAGCTGGCCGAGTGCCTCGACGCGCACACCGCGCGGCGGCTCGCCGGCCGCCTCGATCGCCTGCGCGACCTGGCGCGACGCACGGCCCATGTCCTCGTGCTCGACGTTGGCCGTCAGCGTCAGGTATCGCTGCGACATATCGCGGTCGACCTCGCCCGGCCGCACCCCGCGGCGCACCATCGACACGTCACGCACCATCAGGTTGACCAGGGGGTTGACCGACTCGATCGGCAGGGTCTCAACATCCTCGGGCCGGTCCAACCGCATCGGCGGCACCTCGATCTGCACCAGGTAGTCGAAGCCCGTCTTCACGTCCACCCAGTAATTCAGCGACGCGAACCGGGTCGAGGCCGTCGCCATCACCAGGGCGTGCGCCACGTCCTCGACCTTCGCGCCCGAGAGCCCCGCCTTCTCGCGGTCAATGTCGACCTCGACCGTCGGATAATCAAGCTGCTGCTCGAACTGGATATCGCGCAGGAACCTGATCTTGCCCAGGTTCGCCGCGATCTTCTCGGCGTGCTGCCGGACCAGCGTCAGGTCCGTGCCGATGATTCGCACCGCGATCGGCGTGGACGCGCCGAAGCTCATCACGGTCGTCACGATGTCGCCCGGCTGGAAGCCGAACGAGCATTTCTTCGCCTGTCGCTCGGCCTCCTCGGGCGACAGGCCGCCCTCCTCTAGCCGCTTGGCCATCCACGGGATGATCTTCTTCGGCAGGATCTCGCGCATCCGCTCGCGGAAGCTGTCGAGCTTCACGCCGCTGTCCTCGGTCAGCGCGACGCGGAGCTGGCCGTCGTCCGGGCCTCGCATGAACAGCACCATGTTGTTGATGCCGAAGTTCGTGGGCACCTGGCCGACGAAGCCCATCGTGATCGCGATGTTCTCGGGCTTGACCTCGCGCTCGATCTCCTCAATGCACTTCATCGCCATCTGGCGGGTCAGCTCAAAGTTTGAGCCCGGCGGCGGCCGGAACCGCAGCACGAACTCGCCCGAGTCGACCTGTGGGAACAGCTCGGTCCCCAGTTGCATCCCCAGCAGCCAGAGCACCAGCCCGCACGCCGCCACATAGGCCGGGACGACCAGGTAACGCAGCCGGACGAACCAGCCGACAGCCGCGCCATACACCGCCAGTAGCCGGTCGAACAGCCCCGGCTTCGCCTCGCCCCTGCCATGCCCGCCGTGGTGCTTCAGCAACCCGACGCACAGAATCGGCACGAACGTGCTCGACAGCAAATATGACGAGATCATCGCGAACCCGACGCCCAGCGTCAGCGGCATGAACAGCGATCGTAACGGATCGCTCATGATGAACGCCGGGATGAACACCGACAGGATGCACAAAAGAGCCAGCAGCCGCGGCACCGCGGTCGCGTTGCTCGCATGCAAAACGGCCGTGGCCACCCGCGGCGTCCGGCCCATCTGCACGTGCACGTTCTCGATCGTGACGGTCGCCTCGTCCACGAGGATCCCGATCGCCAGCGCCATGCCGCCCAGCGACATGATGTTGATCGTGTTCCCCGTGATCCAGAGCCCGCACAGCGAGCCCATCAGGGCTAGCGGGATGTTCGCCACCACCACGATCACGCTGCGAGGATCGCGGAGGAACAGCAGAATCATCAGCCCCGTCAGACCCGCGCCGATCATGCCCTCGGTCGCCACGCTCTCCACGGCCGCCAGCACCGTCGGCGACTCGTCGAACTCGAAGTTGACCGTGACGTCCTCCGGCACCGCGCCTCGGAACAGATCCATCGACCGCCGCACATCCCGCACGACCGTCAGCGTCGAGCCCGTATCCTTCTTGATGATCGGCAGGTAGACCGACTTCTTGCCGTTGACCAGCGCATAGCCGTAGTTGATATCCGTGTCGTCGCGGATTGTCGCCACGTCGCGGAGATACACGTTCTCTTCCATCCGCAGCGGGATCGTGCCCAGGCGCTGGATGTCGACGATCGTCGCGTTGTTCGACACCATCGGCATCGAATCCTTGACGTACAAATTCCCCGCCGGAATGATCGTGTTCCCCTTCGCCATCGCCTCGATGATCTGCTCGGGCGTCAGGTTGTAGTCGAGCATCTTCTGCGGGTCGACGCTGATGACGATCGACCGCATGTTCGGCCCGAACGGCGAGATCGCCACGGTGCCCGGCACGTTCTTCTGCACCAGGGGCCGGATCACGTTCTGCGCCAGGTCGCCCAGCCGGCCCAGCGAAGTCACCTTGCTCTCGAACACCAGGTAGCCGACCGGCACGCTGCCCGCGTCCATGCGCATGATCATCGGCGGCATGGTCCCCTTGGGCATCCACGACATGGAGCGATCCGACATCGCCACCACCTGGGCCATCGCCTGGCCCATGTCCGTGCCGGGGAAGAACGACAGCTCGCAGAGCGAGACCTGCTGGATGTTCCGCGTGTTGATGTCCTGGATGCCGTCGACGTACTGGAAGTAAAGCTCGAGCTGGTTGACGATGAACCCTTCCATCTGGTCGGGGCTCATGCCGATGTAGTCGAGAAACACGTAGATCTTGGGGACGTTGAGCGCCGGGAAGATGTCGACCCGCATCCGGTTATAGGCCAGGACGCCGCCGCTGATCAGGGCGACCACCAGCATCAGGGTGGTGACCGGGCGTCTCATCGCCAGGACGGTCGGATTCATCGGCCCAGGCTCCCCTAGCCTCATCGCCAGCCCGGCCTCGGCGACTCGACAGGCACGGCCGGTGCTCAGATGAGATTGTCACATGGGTTCCGGCGTCCGAGAAGCCGGTCCCACCAATCAAGGCCGCCGAACTCCCCGATTGCGCCGCTCGAACCGATTCAAACGGCCACTCGCGCCGGTCCGATCCGATCCCCGCCGGAGCAGGTTCGGTCTTGCCGTCGGATCGCCCACCCCAGCGAACCGCCATCGGAGCCGATCGACCGGCCCGTCGATGTTCCAGCCGCTCGAAGGTCCGTCTCGCCGGACCGCCCGACGACCGGCCATTGTCCCCCGATCCCGTGGCGACGGCCGGCCCGTCGGCAGTACCCGGCCGTCGTTGCCCAATGTCTTCCGCCGGTCTTCCCGACAGCCTGGAGCCCTCGGCGCGCACCCCGGACGTGGACCGCCTGGTGAAAAAACGAACACAACCGCGCCTGCCCCTCGGGCAGAAATTGGGTTCGTTTTGCTCTTTTCCACCCCCAGGACGCCCCTTCGGCGCCGAAAACCGTCGAACGAGTATGAAGAAAATATGAAGATTGGCTTCGTTCGCGCGATTTCGGGGTGGTTTGAGCCCTCTCAGGCCCGCCCGGTGAGACGATACACTCATCCTGGCCTTGCCTCAAGCAGCAGGGCGCCGATCTCGCGGGCAGCCGCATTTCGCCTGCCCGCAATGCCGGCCGCGGGGGTTGCCGCGCCTTCGCGCGGCTCGCCTCTCGCACCATCGTGGATGCAGCGCCATCCCAGGCGGGATGGGTTTTTTACCGACGAGCAAATTGCCAAAGACGGACCGACCTCTGATATAGACGCCGGCCGCGCAGTTTTATTCCCAACTTTTTTCGGGAATCCTCGCTTTTCTGGTCCGATTGTGCCAATTGGACTGCCAGATCGCCTGAAACGGAATATCTGCGGACAGATCCAGCCCGGTCCCGTCAAAATCGACATTCCGTCAGCGGAGAAAGCGAATGACCGATCCCGGAGGCCACCAGTATCCGTTGAACCGAACCGGGATCCGCCGCCGGCCATCGTTCCCGGCCCGTTCTTACGCCGATCTCGGACCGGGCCGGGCCAGAGTGCACCCGTCCACGAACCCTCGGGACCCGGCCGGCATGGCGCCGGCGGAACTCGCCGCTCCCCCATTTCAGGGCCCCGTCAATCTTCCGGGCGACGGCCAGCCAGATTGACTATATAACTGGTGGGCCATACAATCATTTTGTTGTAGCCCATGTCCCCGGGTTTCAGCCAGCGTGGCTGACCGGGCGAAGGAAATCCGACGGAGGCGATCCGCCGGTCCCGGGCTCCTCCGCGAGGACGATCCATGGCACGCCTCGTCATCCTGGGCGCGGGTATTGCGGGACACACCGCGGCGCTGCACGCCCGTCGCAAGCTCGGCGAGGACCACGAGGTGGTCGTGGTCTCGCCCAACAGCCGGTGGAACTGGATCCCGTCGAACATCTGGGTGGGCGTCGGCGTGATGACGCCCGAACAGGTGACCTTCCCGCTAGCGCCCGTCTACGAGAAGACGGGGGTGATTTTCCGGCAGGCCCGGGCGGTCAGCCTTCATCCGGAGGGAGACGAGGGAGCGGCCCGGCCCTACGTCATGGTCGAATCCACCGAGCCCGGAAAGTCCGGCGCCCGCGAGCGGGTGGAGTACGACTATCTGATCAACGCCACCGGCCCGCGGCTCCAGTTCGACGCCACCGAGGGCCTGGGCCCGGAGAAGAACAGCCTCTCCGTCTGCACCGCCGGCCACGCCGCGCAGGCGTCGGAAGCGCTCGACGAGGCGGTGGGGCGGATGCGGCACGGGGAGCAGCAGTCGTTCCTCATCGGCACCGGCCACGGCACCTGCACCTGCCAGGGTGCTGCCTTCGAGTATCTCTTCAACCTCGAGTTCGAGCTACGCCGCCGGGGCGTCCGGGACCGGGCGCGGATCGTCTGGATCTCCAACGAGCACGAACTGGGCGACTTCGGGATGGGGGGGACGTTCATCCGCCGCGGCGGATACCTCACGCACAGCCGGGTCTTCACCGAGTCGCTGTACACCGAGCGCGGCGTCGAGTGGATCACCCGGGCGGCCGTCAAGCAGGTCGATCGCGGCGAGGTGCATTACGAGACTCTCGACGGCCGCGAGGAGTCGATCCAGGCCGACTTCGCGATGCTGCTGCCGCCGTTCTCCGGCGTCGGGCTCCGGGCGTTCGACCGCGACGGCGCGGAGATCACCGAGTCGCTCTTCGCACCCAGCAACTTCATGTATGTCGACGGCCAATATGCGAAGAAGCCTTATGAGGAGTGGCTCCCGTCGGACTGGCCCGAGACGTACCGCTCGCCCCGGTACGACAACATCCACGCCGTCGGGATCGCCTTCGCGCCGCCGCACCCGATCTCCCGGCCAATGTTCAGCCCGTCGGGGACGCCGATCTACCCGACGCCCCCACGGACGGGGATGCCCTCGGCGGTCATGGCGCGCCAGGTCGCCTTCAACATCGTCGACAAAATGGAGGGCCGCGAGGGGACCACGCGAACCGCGTCGATGGCCCGGATGGGAGCGGCCTGCATCGCCTCGGCGGGTGCCAGTACACTGAGGGGGACGGCCGTCTCGATGACGGTCTACCCGATCATCCCCGACTTTCAGAAGTATCCCGACACCGGGCGCGACATCCGGTACACCTCCGGCGAGATCGGTCTCGCCGGGCACTGGATCAAGCACCTGCTCCATTTCGCGTTCATGTACAAGGCGAAGGCCCGTCCCTTCTGGACGGCGATCCCCGAGTGATCCCGACCCCACCGAAGCCGCGAGGTGTCCCATGTCAGTCCGCAGGCCGTTCGAACAGTCGTATTACCCGCCCGTCCCGACGCCCCTGACGAAGGCGATGCGGACAAACTGGGTCTGGCAATTCGTCCGATTCATCGTGATCAACATCCGCATGCTTCGGATGGTCCGGATGCATTGATCGCGCGGTCGTTCGATCTCGCCCCCGCCGCGAATCCCGGCGCGACCGGTCGGCCCGTCGGTCGGGCTCGTCGGACCGCGACCCGAGGGACCCGGCCGTCGTCCGGCCGGAGCGAGACCGGCGGAATGAGCGGCGCCCCCGTTTCTGGCCCCGATGCCCAGGTGGAATCCGGCCCCGCAGACGGGGCAGGCGAAAGGGATCAATCGGCGCTGAATTCGACCTTCGTAACCCGCCCCGCTCGGAAATGCACGACCCCCCAATCCGAATTGTAAGCGGGCTCGTCAGAATGGCGGAAGACGAGGGCATCGGGGATCGTCAGTTGCCCAGGTGATTCGGAGAATTCGTTCGGTTCGGCCAACGGATTCGCCGGCCATCCCGTGCCTTCCATGTACCCGGCCATGATCCCCTGGACCTCGCGGACCGACATGCCCGGCCTCACGGAGTCGAGGCGCCTCAGGAAGTGGGCGCGGCTCGACCACGGCACGAGGTAGAGCGCGGCCAAGACAAGGCAGACCACCGTGAAAGCCAGGATCCGCCCGCGCTGCTTCCGAGGTGCCACCAGGCGCAGGAGGCCGACAGCGAACAGCGCCGCGACGGCGAAGTCGAGCCCTCGCGCGACGGGAATACCGATGATCGCCTCGCTTGCGGCGAAGAGCAGGAGCAGCAGCGACGCAGTCACGATTGAACTGACTCGCATCGGTCTAACGCCTCGTTAGGCTAAAGTAGCTGACCGAACTCGTCGATCGTGAGGCCGGCACCGCGCACGATCGTACCCATCGTGATCGCGTTGATCGGATTATGGCGCGGGATCGTGACGATGCGTGTGCCGTCGGTCATCACGATGTGCTTGCCTTGACGCCGGATCTGGAAGCCGGTCTTCTTCAAGGGCGCGGACCGCGTCGAGATGATTGACGCCCGGCAGCTTGGGCATGGCTAGATGGCGACCTCGACCTCGCGAGCCTCGGCCTCTGCGGCCAGCTCCGCCTCCACCTCAA
>JAKAUH010000898.1 GCA_021818605.1 Planctomycetota bacterium | reverse complement strand
AAGAGCAGGTTTGTCGGAGGGCGATCCACCGGAGACAGTCCTCGAGCGTGGACGGGACACGGCGTCCCGGAGGGATGGAAGGGCCACGCCCGCGGGGATCTTGCCGCGGCCTCTTCGTGGCGCACCCGCCACCGGCATTCTAGTCAAGGCGATCGCGCCGTGATAAGTTGTCTGGACACAGGTTGTGCGAAGGGTCGCGAAGGTTGTGCGAGGCGGATGGATGGCGGAGTTCTTCCGGCTGGATGGGCAGATGGCCCTGGTGACGGGCGCGGGACGCGGGATCGGCGCCGGGATCGCGCGGCGGTTGCACGCCGCCGGGGCGCGGGTCGCGGTGTTCGACAGAGACCCGGACGCGGCTCGGACGATCGCCGTTGAGCTGGATGGGCTCGACCTGGCCGGGGATGTGCGCGACGAGGCTCAGGTCGAGGCCGCGGTCACGGCGGTCGAGGAACGGCTCGGGCCGCTGTCGATCCTGGTCAACAACGCCGGGATCACCGGCCGGACCGACCGGACCTGGAACCTCCGCGTCGACGAGGTCCGCGAGGTCCTCGACGTGAACACGATCGGCCCGTTCCTCTTCTGCAAGGCAGCGATTCCCCGCATGATCGCCCGCCGCTACGGACGGATCGTCAGCATCGCGTCGATCGCCGGCAAGGAGGGGAACCCGACCCTCATGCCCTACTCGGCCTCCAAGGCAGCCGTCATCGCGATGACCAAGTCGCTGGCCAAGGAACTGGCCGGCCAGGGGAACGACATCACGGTCAACGCAATCGCGCCGGCCGTCATCCGCACCGATATCCTCGCGGGCGTCGATCCGGCGACCGTCGAGTACATGATCTCCAAGATCCCGATGGGACGGACCGGAACCATCGATGAGGTCGCCGCGCTGGTCCATTTCCTGGCCAGCCGCGAGGCGAGCTTCACCACCGGCCAGTGCTACGACATCAGCGGCGGCCGGGCGACGTATTGAATCGAATCGAATCGAATCGAATCGAATCGGACCAGGGGATCGCCGTCTTCCGGCCGCCAGCCGATCGCGACGGAATCGAACGACGCATGGACACGTCCCGCCAGACTGAACACCCACGACGCAGCCAGGACCCGCAAAGGAACGGGCCCGCCCCGCGACCGGCGGGCGGCCTGGATCCCGACGCCTGGGAACAGCCGAGCACCCCGGCTCGCCCGCGGCCGTCTCCTCGGCCCGGTCTGAACGAGTCGCCGCCGTTCGAGCCGCCGATCTCTGCCGTCGGGCCGCTGTTCGTCCGCCGGCTGGAGCGGATCTACTCATGGCGCGTGACCTTCAGCGTCGACATCAACAGCCGGCCCACGTCGCATATACTCGGGGGTTATTACAGATCCCGGCGGCTGGTGCGGATCTACGCTCACGACAGCAAGGACGGCCGGCGCCCACTCAACGAGCTATTCGACACGTTCCTGCACGAGGTCGCGCATCACCTCGAGTACACCGAGCCGCAGTCGTTCAACTCGAAGGTCTGCCGCCGGGTGCGCGGCCGGATGCACAGCCGGCTCTTCTGGCAGATCCTCGGTGAGCTGAAGTTCCGCTGGGCCGATCTCCAGGCCCGGTCGTGACCTGGACCGAGACCCGCACGGGTGCTTTGCGCGGTGACCAGCGTGAATCCTCGCAATATCGACCCACACACCAACGCATGGATGACAGGCGAGGCTCTGCCTCCAACCTCCAGCGAAGGAGCCACGATGACCGGCTCGATCCGACGTACCACCTGGCTGCTGGCCCTCGTCGCCATCCTGCCCGCCGCGATTGCCCGCGCCCAGGGCATGCCCGGCGACTGGCCCATGTACAACCACGACCTCGCGGGCTGGCGATCGAACCCCGACGAGACGACGATCGGACCGGAGAACGCCGGGCGGCTGACTGAGAAATGGCGGTTCCCCATGCGGGGGTCGAACCAGCGGATCGGCGTGATCCACGCGACGCCGACCGTTGTGGGCGGCTACGTGTATTTCGGCACCGCGACCGACCCGGCCTTTTACAAGGTCTCGCCCGAGGGCCATCTGTGCTGGGTCTATCGCAAGCCGACCCGCGCGGGGCGTACGGCCAGCGTCGAGACGAGCCTCCCAGCGGGCAAGGCCCCGAACGCCGCCACGAAGGCCCAGGGCGCACCGCACGACTTCCGGTTCCAGACGACATCCGAGGGGATCATGACCTCGGCGCTCGTCACGGACGACTCGGTATATTTCGGCGACCTGGCAGGCTGGTTCTACGCGCTCGACCGCGAGACCGGCCAGGAGCGCTGGCGGGTCGATGCGCGGTCGAAGGAGTTCCCCGATCCACACCCGATCAACCTGTTCTTCGCCTCGCCGATCCTGGCCGACGACAAGGTCATCACGGGCGGCGGAGCGCTCGAGCAACTCATCGCGGGCGGACTGTTTTACCGCGGCTCGACCGGTCGCGGGTTCCTGGTGGCCTTCGAGCCGAAGACCGGGCGCATCGCGTGGAAATACAACCTGGGTCCGAAGCCCGAGCGCCTGAGCCCGCCGATGAGGATCCGCGATAGCTGGGGCATCCACTTCTTTTCGAGTGGCCCGGCAACCAGCACAATCTGGAGCACGCCGTCCTTCGACGCCGCCTCGGGCACCCTCTTTTTCGGCACCGATGTGAACACCGCGCCGAGGCGTCCGACGCCCGACGATCCGAGGCTGCACACGCGCGAGTCGTGCGCGATTGTCGCGCTCGACGTCCGCACCGGCAAGGAGCGCTGGGTCACGCAGATCAAGCCGGGCGATGTGTGGACCAACGCCATGCGTGCCTACGACCCAAAGGAGGGCCGGCACAAGGACCAGTCGATCGGCGATACGCCCAAGATCTACGAGATCACCGTTGAGGGCCGGCCGACGAAGGTCGTCGGCGCCGGATGCAAGGATGGCGGCTTCTATGTGCTGCGTGCCTCGGACGGGAAGGTCCTCGAGCACACGCCGATCTACACCGGCCCGCCGACCTATCCGCTGTCACCCGCGCCGGACCGGCGGATGCTCGCCCTGCCGAGCTGCATCGGCGGCCTCCAGACGGGCTGCGCCACCGACGGCCGCACGGTGTTCACCAACGGGATCGACGCGATCCGCCTGATGTCGCAGGAGACCCTGGCCGCGAGCGTCGCGCCGCCGACGGCCGGTCGGGTCGTGGCGATCAGTCCCGACACAAAAACCGAGCGATGGCGGCACGAGCGTCCGCGAGTTGCCTCGCTCGGCGGTCCGCCGCCGAGGCCGGTGTTCACCGACGTCGGCGACCCGGTCGCCTCGGGCCTCGCGGTCGCCAATGGCGTCGTCTACTTCACCACGGTCGCCAGCGGCAAGCTCGTCGCCCTCGACGCGGCGACCGGCCGCGTCCTCAAGGAGATCCCGATCGGCCCGGTCTGGTCAGGCCCGTCGGTCTCGCGCGGACGCGTCCACGTCGGCACTGGTAATACCCTGTTCACACCCTCCGACCAGGAAGCCTTCCTCCCCAAGAAGGCCACGGGCGAGCTGTACTGCTTCGGGCTGTGACCGTTGCCAGGTCAAGGGTGCCAGGCGACCGAACGACCCTCGATCGGCGAAGCTCCTACGAGAGTGCTTCGGCGAATTCGACCGGCGAGCACTGGGATGGTGGCCGGGCTGGGGCCATGGGAAGTACCAAGCCAGGCAGCCCTGGACCAGGTCAACCAAACGGCAATGTCAGCTTGGGCCTCTCAATACCCATGCCCATGTCCTCGTCCGCGCCCGCCGGCCCAGGGAGGTCGGGCGGCCGCGTGACCGCCCTTGACGAAGTCGTTCACCTTCCTCGCATGGGCGCGGATCACCGGCACAACGTCGGGATCCGCGCTGGTCTCGGTCACCTCGATACCGCCCTTGATCTCCTTCCACTTCAGAGTGATCTCGTCAGCATTGGCGAAGATTTCGCGGAAGACCGGGTCCCACAGGCGGATCGGCCGTCCCTCCTCGAGCCGCTGGGCCATCTGCCGAACGTGGAGCCGGAGTGGCTCGACCAGCTCCGGCCGATCCGTCGTCGTGGTCGTCCGAACCCCGCCCGGGATCTCCTCGACGATCCGGGTGATCGACTCGTGCTGGCTGAGCAGGATGTGGATCGTGTTGCGATGATCAGCCATCTCGCCTCCAGCCGGCCCGCGGCCGCCCTGCCAGCGCGCTGCGGGCCGGCTGCCCTCGGTGGGTTTCCTGGTCTCCGCGGGCTTCTTCGCCTCGACGGGCTTCTTCGCCTCGACGGGCTTCTTTGCCTCGGCTGGCTTGACGGTCTTGCTGGCTTCCTTGCCGGACATCGCACAGCAACGACAGCCGCATTTTGCTCCCTCACCGACCTGGCAACACTCTGGTCCGGCCCACAATGTCACGGGCAACAGGCCGATCACGAGACTCATCATCTGGAGACGCATGCCTCATCCTCCTCAACGCTCGGCGGCGCGGCCGCCTCGACTCGATCCAGCCGGTTCACACCTCCCACTGCGGGAGGCGAGCCTGATCCATCCGACTCCGCCGGCAGCCATCGCCCGTCCGGGCCGGAATGCCCCGGGGACCGTCGCGACCCCCGTCTCAACGCTTTGAACGGCAACGAAAAAGCCCCCGCGTCCGGAGTGAGTCTCCGGATACGGGGGCTGTCATGGCCGTTCAGGCACCGCCTATCGCAAGCAGGCCACTTCTTCATTCCACCGGTTAACGGCATCAATGACAAGGGGAATCCCGGTGATTTTCAGAAATTCACGATTCAGCAATCGCTCACTGAGTCAGGAAGTTCTGACTCATCGATCCGGAACAAAATTGTGAAGACGTGAACTTGTAGCCCGTACGCAGATATACTATAATTTACTAATATATATTCACTCACGAATTGGCGACTTCAATTCGGCTATGGTGGTCCCCTGTGCGTCCATTGCACCGGCGGGGCTTTTTTTGTGCGCCCTTCCCTGCGGGTCCTGGACCCCACGCCATCCTGGCTCGCTGCCACTGCAATGGCCGCTTCCTCGACACCGATCCCGCGGCGCTGCCCGCATCGGGATCATTCGGAGGTGGCCCATGCCCGTTTCATCAGCATGTTTCGCTCCGGCTGTTCACGCCGGCCCCCCCGCCGGTCTCGCTGGCCAGGGATCGAGCCCCGGCTCGAACGTCCCCGGCGAACAGGCGTCTCCTCGGCACTGCGTGACCTTCGCCGTCAGGGAGGACCTTTCTTCCCTGACGCCCGAGCAGCTACTGATCTGCTATCGGGACACGCGGCGGCCTGATGTGTTCGATGAACTCGCCCGCCGCTATTCCCCCCGGCTCTCCGCTTACCTCGCCCGGTATGTCCGCAACTCAACTCTGGCCGACGACGTGCTCCAGGACACCTGGCTCCAGGTCCATCTGAAGTGCGACCAGTACGAAGAAGGGCGGTCCGTCCGCGCCTGGCTGTACTCGATCGCCACTCACCGGGCCATCGATGCGCTAAGGCGATCGGCAGGAAGAACCGTACCTGCCGATCCCCACAATCCTGTCGGGCCATCGTGTCTCCCAGGTAGAATTGCACCGACCGATCGCCTAAGGCGGGCCCATCGTCATGCAATGGTCAGCCTCAATCAACCGGCTGGGACCGGTGATGCGACCGAGGGCAGAGACCTGATCGACCAGTGCCCCAGCAAGGAGCCGGGCCTGCAGGAGGAACTGGAGCGAGATGAGTGGCGGCATTGGGTCCAGGACAGCATGGCTCGCCTTTCCGAGCCGCTCCGTCAGGCGCTGATGCTGTCTGACTACCACGGGCTGAAGTACCGCGAGGTCGCCGCGGTGCTGCACATACCGGAGGGACGGTCAAGTCGCGGCGATCCGCCGCCCTCGCGCAAATGCGTGACATGGCGCGGCAGTGCCCTCTCATGGGCGCCGGTTGACGCCCTGGCGAGAGCGGAGTAGACGTCTTCGAGAGCCAGATCGTCCTCGAACCTCTCATGGGTGCCGGTTGACGCCCTGGCGAGGGCGGAGCGAACGCAGGGTTCACCCGCCCCGCTCTCAGAGGTTGTGAAAGAATCGTCGAAAAGGAGCGGAGAGCAGAGAGCGAAGCAGCATAACGGCATCCAGAGTCTTCGCTTGCAGTCATCCGCTCTCTTCTATCTGTTCTTCGGAATCGATTCCTTCACAAGCTCTCAGTCGAGGTCACTGCGAGACGGAGGTGGCGAACCCACAGCGCGGAGGGCGAGATCAGCCGGCGGGCAACAGGGTCCTCAGTACCTCGAGGAACCGGGCGTTCTCCGCCGGCTGGGCTGTGGTCACACGCAGATAGCCGGCTCCCAGGCGCGGGTCCTGCAACGGCTTGACCAGGATCCCCTGCTGGCGCAATCGATTCGCCAGGTCGGTAGCGTTCAGAGGCGAGAAGTCGGCCAGGAAGAAGTAGGTCGTCGTCGGAAAGGTCCGCACCCCGAGCGCCCGCAGTCCGGCTGCCAGTTGCTCCGTCCACTGGCGAAGTTGACCAACCCGTTCGCGAATCTTCTCCTCCCGCTGGAGCGTGGCGAGGGCGGCCGCCTGACTGGGTCGCGCCAGGGGATAGGCATCGTTGTGCGTGTTGAGGTCGTCGGCCAGGTCCGGCGGCAGAACGGCGTAGCCGACGCGAAAACCGGCCAGGCTGTGGGCCTTGGAAAGGGTCCGGGTCACGAGCAGGTTTGGGTGCTCCAGTACCAGGTGGACCACCGACTGGCCGGCCAGCCCGATGAACGCCTCGTCCACCAGCATCCGAGTGTCCGGGTACTTGCGGAGTAGGTGCGGCAGCGGCGTCATATCGAAGGTGCCGCCGTTGGGGTTGTTGGGGTTGACGATGGCCAGCAGGGTCGTGCCAGCCGGGACTTCCAGACGCGCCAGGTCGAAGCCGAACTCTTCCTCGGGCGTCAGCAGAGTCTCCGTATAGCGCCTGGCGACCTCGGGAAACAGGGCATACGTGGGCGTGAGCAGGTGGACCTGCTGTCCCAGCCGGTCGAAGAGCTGGCGGAGGATCAGCTCCGAACCGGCGTTGATGTGAATGAGCCGCTCCGGCACATCAAGCTGCTCGGCGAGGAATCGGCGCAGCGGAGCGGAGTACGGCTCCGTGTAATAGTTGCCGTACGGCAGTTCGGCTCGCGCGGCTGCGACGGCCTCCTCCAGGGGTGGCAAGGGGTTCTCGCACAGCAGCATCTTGATCCCTTCGAACGTGCCGCCACCCTTTTCCAGCTTCGCGGTCATCTGAGCTCTCCTTCATCGTTTGAAGAACACCGAGAGCAAGAAAGTCCCCGCGCCGACCAGGATGATCAGCGGGCCAGCCGGCAGCCTCGTTGCGGCATGGAGCAGTATCCCTCCGCAAGCGGACGCCGCTCCGATGATCAGGGCCCCCCACGCATACTGGGCGAGATTCCCGCTGAGATTCCGCGACGAGGCGGCCGGAACCGCGACCAGCGCCGCGGTCAGGAGCCCGCCGACGATCTTCACCCCCAGAGCCACAACCACGGCGACCAGGAATAGATACACAAAGTTGTAGAGATCGACATTCACGCCGTTCGATCTGGCCAGATCGTCAGAGACGTTGATCAGAACCATCTCCGGATAGATTCGTCGAATCACAAGGATCAGAAAGATTGCGACGATCACGGTGACAACCGTTTCCCAGGCGCTCACCCTGCTGATATCACCCACCAGGGCCGCCTGCGCCCGCTCCATTGGCAAGAACAGGAAGGCGACGGCCACGCCAGACGCAAAAACGACCGCGGTCAAGGCCTCCATTGGCAACTTGGTTCTCATCTCGAGGAG
>JAKAUH010000870.1 GCA_021818605.1 Planctomycetota bacterium | reverse complement strand
TGTTTTCTGAGGGCCTCGCATACGAGATGAAAAACCTGGAGAGACCGCTAATGACCTGCCACCCCGCCCTGTCTGTGCTTTTGATGCTGATCGTCGCCGGTCTGGCCCGTGCCGACGGACCGCGAGACAATCAGCCGGAGAAGGTTCGTCCGGTCCCGCCGAAAGGCATCGAGCTGACCATCGCCGATCGGGAGGCACTCCAGGACGGAGTGGACGAGCTGGACCATCGGATCAAGGGGCTCCAGCAATCCCTGCGCGACCGTCCTGCCCTGCTCAGCCTGCTGCCGGACGTGCAGATCTATCACAACGCGGTTCACGATGCGCTGGCGCACGACGAGTTCTTCCAGCCGCGGGATATCGCCACGGCGCGCGACCTCTTGCGCCGGGGGATGGGGCGGGCGACGCTGCTCGAGGCTGGCGAGGCCCCGTGGGACTCGGCCACCGGGCTGGTCGTCCGCGGCTATGTGTCGAAGATCGATGGGTCGATCCAGCCATACGGCCTGGTCGTGCCCAAATCCTACCGCGCGGACACACCGCACCGTTTCCGGCTGGACGTCTGGTGCCACGGGCGAGGTGAGACGCTCAGCGAACTGAACTTCCTCCGCGACCGCCAGGCCAACGCCGGCCAGTTCACCCCAACCAACACGTTCGTCGTCCACCCGTACGGACGATATTGCAACGCCAACAAGTTCGCCGGCGAGATCGACCTGTTCGAGGCCATCGACGAGATCAGGTCGCATTATCCGATCGACGATGATCGGGTCGTGATGCGCGGCTTCTCGATGGGCGGAGCCGCGTGCTGGCAGTTTGCCGTGCATTACCCGGGCGTCTGGGCGGCCGCTGCGCCTGGCGCCGGGTTTTCCGAGACCGCCGACTTCCTGAAGGTCTTCCAGAAGGAGACGGTCCAGCCGGCCTGGTACGAGAAGAAACTCTGGCATCTGTATGACTGCACCGACTATGCGCTGAACCTGTTCAACTGCCCGACCGTCGCCTACAGCGGCGACAGGGACTCGCAGAAGCAGGCCGCCGACATGATGGCCAGGGCACTCAAGGATCAGGGCATTGAGCTGGAACACATCATCGGCAAGAACATCGGACACGGCTACACACCCGCGGCGAAGGTCGAGATCAACCGCAGGATCGACGCGATCGCGCTGAAAGGCAGGAATCCCGTGCCGCCGTCGGTGCGGTTCACGACCTGGACGCTGAGGTACAACCGCGCGTTCTGGGTCCAGATTGACGGACTCGAGCATCACTGGGACCGCGCGACGGTTCGGGCTGAGCTGTCGCGCGAGGCCGAGGGCTTGTTCGGCCATGTCTCTACCCAGAACGTCGACGCGCTGACGTTCTCGATCCCAGCGGGCCATTGCACCTTCGACCCCACCTCGGAGGTCAAGCTGGAGATCGACAAGACCGTCCTGAGCGCGCCGAAGGTCCGCTCCGACCGCTCGTGGACGGCACACGTCCGCAAGGTCGGCGGCAAGTGGACGTCGGTTGCCTCGGCCGACGACGGCACGCTGCGCAAGCGGCACGGGCTCCAGGGTCCGATCGACGACGCCTTCATGGACAGCTTCCTGATGGTCCGCCCGACCGGACAGCCGCTCAATGAAAAGGTCGAGAAATGGGTGACTGCCGAGATGAAGCATGCCGTTGACCACTGGCGCCGCCAGTTCCGCGGCGATGCGCGAATCAAGGACGACAGGGATGTCACTGACGCCGACATCGCCGCGCACAACCTGGTGCTGTGGGGCGACCCGGGCAGCAACGCACTGCTCGCCCGGATCGCCGCGAAGCTGCCGATCCGCTGGGATCGCGAGGGTGTGCATCTTGGCGAGAAGGCATTCGACGCGGGGCATCATGTCCCGATTTTGATCTATCCCAATCCGCTGAACCCAAGGCGTTATGTGGTGCTCAACAGCGGGTTCACGTTCCGCGAGTACGATTACCTGAACAACGCGCGGCAGGTCCCCAAGCTGCCCGACTACGCCGTGGTCGACGTGGCCGTGCCGGTCTCATCGCGATCACCAGGCGGCATCGTCGCCGCCGGGTTCTTCACCGAGACCTGGACGCTTCCCCCGACAGGCGAGAGCGGCCATTGAGAAGCGCTTCTCGAAAGGCCCCGTCACGTCCGGCGATCGCGTATGACCGGCGCACCTCGCTCGGTCAATCCACCCGGAATCGCCGCAACTGGTCCTCATCGAGCATAACACCGAGGCCCGGGCCGTCGGGAACGCGCGCGCCCTCGGGGAGCAAGGCCAGGGGCTCGGCGAGCAGGTCGGCCTCGTGATAGTGGGGGCCGAGGATGTCGGCGGGATAGGTCGCGCTGTCGATGTTCGGCACGGCCGCGGCGAGGTGCAGCATCGCCGCGGATCCGATCCCCAGCTCAAGGTTGCTGCCGACGTGGCAGGCGACTCCCGCCGCGCGTGCCACCTGGGCGATCTCGACGGCCGCGGCGATCCCGCCGTTCTTGCCCGGGTAGATGCTGATCACGTCCGCCGCACCGCCGCGCAGGACGTTCCAGGCATCGACGAGGGTGAACACGCTCTCATCCGCCATGATCGGGATGCCGCAACTCCAGCGCAGGCGTGCCATCGCCTCGACGTCGCCCGGCGCGATCGGCTGCTCGGCGACCAGCAGGTTCTGCGCGCGAAGCCGATCAAGTGCGACACGGGCGGTAGGCACGTCCCAGCCGCAATTCGCGTCGATCGTGATCGGAACATCGGGCCCGGCCGCCTCGCGCACCGCGGCGACGCGGGCGATGTCGCCAGCCGCGTCGATGCCGACCTTGACCTTCAGGCACCGCGCGCCCCATTCGAGGAATCGCTCAGCCAGAGCGCGGGCCCGCGGCACGTCGAATGCGCCGATCATCATCTTGGTCGGGATGGTGTCGCGGAGCTTTCCGCCCAGCAGCCGGTGCACCGGGACATTCACGGCCTTGCCGGCGATGTCCCAGAGCGCCATCTCGACGGCGGCCTTCGTGAACGGGTTGAGCTTGAGCAAGAAGTCGATCCGCGCCCGCAGCGAGGTGATCCGGGTCGGATCCTCGCCGACGAGCGCCGGACCGATCAGCCCCTCGATCGCCGCGATGCCGCTCGCGCTGGTCTCGCCGCTCCAGAGAGCCGAGACCGTGGCCTCGCCCAGGCCGATGATCCCCTCGTCCGTATGCACGCGGACGATCACGTAGTCCGACGTATGGTACTCGCCGTGCGCCGTGCGCGTGGTCATCCCGGCCTTGAGCGGGACCCGCACCGGGATCGGCTCGACACGCGTGATTCGCATTGGGGCCTCGTTGTCGAGATCAGGGTGCCGAACCTGAAGATTTCGGATTTAGCCACGAAAACCACGAAATTACACAAAAATAAGACAGGATGAGGAGTCGACCCGCCGTCGGCGGAATCGCTCTTCCCCTTTCGTGTGATTTCGTGTTTTTCGTGGTTCCTCTTCCGGCGGTCGCCCTTACA
The DNA here is from genome assembly GCA_021818605.1 of Planctomycetota bacterium. Classification (GTDB taxonomy): domain Bacteria; phylum Planctomycetota; class Planctomycetia; order Isosphaerales; family Isosphaeraceae; genus JAKAUH01. The sequence goes on along the minus strand of JAKAUH010000870.1, from coordinate 4,330 downwards.
ATCTCAGCTCGTCGCGCACGGCGGTGAAGGCGTCGATGGCGAACTCGAGATCGCCTCGGCTGTGCGCCGCCGAGACCTGCACGCGCACGCGGGCCTTGCCCTGCGGGACGACCGGGTAGGAGAATCCGATCGCGTAGACGCCGCGCTCGAGGAGTTTTTCGGCCATCCGGCCGGCCATGGCGGCGTCGCCGATCATGATCGGGGTGATCGGGTGCTCGCCCGGGATGATGTTGAACTTCCGGTCGGTCATCGCGGCGCGGAAGAACTTCGTATTTGCCTCCAGCCTGTCGCGGAGCTCAGTCGACCGCCGGCAGATCTCGATCGCCTTCAGCGACGCGCCCACGATCGCCGGAGCCACTGAGTTCGAGAACAGATAAGGCCGCGAGCGCTGGCGGAGGATCGCCACGATCTCGCCGCGGGCACTGGTGTATCCGCCGCTCGAGCCGCCCAGCGCCTTGCCCAGCGTTCCGGTGAGGATGTCCACGCGGCCCATCACGTCGCGGTATTCGTGCGTGCCCCGGCCGCTCTTGCCCAGGAAACCCACGGCGTGCGAGTCGTCCACCATCACCAGCGCATCGTATTGATCAGCCAGGTCGCAGATCGACTTCAGATCGGCGATGGTCCCGTCCATCGAGAACACGCCGTCGGTGGCGATCAGGCGGAAGCGGGCGTCGACCGACTCCTTGAGCTTTGCCTCGAGGTCGGCCATGTCGTTGTTCTTGTAGCGCAGCCGGCGCGCCTTGCACAGGCGAATTCCGTCGATGATCGAGGCGTGATTCAGCTCGTCGGAGATCACGGCATCCTCGGGCCCGAGGATCGTCTCGAACAGACCGCCGTTGGCGTCCCAGCACGAGGAATAAAGGATGGTCTCCTCGGTGCCGAGGAACTCGGTGATCGCGCGCTCGAGCTCCTTGTGCGGCTGCTGCGTGCCGCAGATGAATCGGACCGACGCCATCCCGTTGCCCCAGTGGTCGAGCGCCTCGTGCGCCGCCTTGACGACCTCGGGGTGATCGGCCAGGCCCAGGTAATTGTTCGCGCACATGTTGAGCACGTCCGGCCGGCCCGGCACGCCGACGTGCGCGCGCTGGGGCGTGCTCAGCACGCGCTCGCCCTTGAAGAGGCCGGCCCTCTTGATCTCGTCGAGCTGGCCGGCCAGGTGCTGCTGGATCGCTCCGTACATCGGTTTATCCCTCATTCCAGGTCAGGATCACCTTGCCCGACTCGCCCGACTTCATCGCGTCGAACCCCTTCTGGAAGTCGCGGAAATTGTAGCGGTGGGTGATGACCGGGGTGATGTCGAGGCCCGACTGGAGCATCACGGTCATCTTGTACCAGGTCTCGTACATCTCGCGGCCGTAGATTCCCTGGATGGTGATCATGTTGAAGACGACGGCGTTCCAGTCGATGGCCATCTCCCTGGTGGGGATGCCCAGCATCGCAATCTTGCCGCCGTGGCACATGTTCGCGACCATGTCGCGGAAGGCGTCGGGATTGCCCGACATCTCCAGGCCGATGTCGAACCCCTCCTTCATGCCCAGCGCCTGCTGGACATCCGGGATCGTCCGTTCGCGGACATCGACGGCCAGGGTTGCCCCCATCTTGCGGGCGAGCGCCAGGCGATACGGGTTCACGTCGGTAATCACGACGTGCCGGGCCCCGGCGTGCCGGGCGACCTTCACGGCCATGATGCCGATCGGCCCGGCGCCTGTGATCAGCACGTCCTCGCCCAGGACATCGAACTGAAGCGCCGTGTGGACGGCGTTGCCGAACGGGTCGAAGATCGACTGGACGTCGCGGGGGATGCTGGGGTCGTGGACCCAGACGTTGGTCATCGGCAGGCTGAGGTACTCGGCGAACGCGCCGGGTCGGTTCACCCCGACCCCCTTGGTGTCCTTGCAGAGGTGCCGGCGGCCGGCCAGGCAATTGCGGCACCGGCCGCAGACGACATGCCCCTCGCCGCTGACGATCTCGCCAACGTGAAAATCCTTGACGTTCGAGCCGACCTCGACGATCTCGCCGACGAACTCGTGCCCGACCACCATGGGCACCGGAATGGTCCGCTGAGCCCAGGCGTCCCAGGTCTCGATGTGGACGTCCGTGCCGCAGATCCCCGTGCGCAGAACCTTGATCAGCACGTCGTTGATCCCGATCCGAGGGATCGGCACCTCCTCGAGCCAAAGACCGGGCTTGGCCTCCTTCTTCACGAGGGCCAGCATCGTCTCCATCTTGGCGATCCCTTTCAACTTCTGTTCAACAGCCGTCCCAGGTTTTCTCACGCGGCGGGGGATGACGCGACGTCTCTGTTGAAGGCTAACGTCGCCGCGCCGTGGCTGCAATCCATGGCTCGCGAGAGTTGGCCCGGGAGCATGGGCTGGCCGAATGGAGTAATATGGAACCATGGGAACGCTGGCGCGCGGAGAGAACCTGCACCGGCTGCGTGCCGGCGGGACGTGGGACGTGGTGGTCATCGGCGGCGGGGCGACCGGGCTGGGCGCCGCGGTCGACGCGGTCGCGCGGGGCTATCGTACTGCACTGCTGGAGGCCCGCGACTTCGCGCAGGGGACCTCGAGCCGCAGCACCAAGCTGATCCATGGCGGCGTCCGGTATCTGGCGCAGGGCGACATTCCGCTGGTCCGCGAGGCGCTGCACGAGCGGGGGCTTCTGTTCCGCAACGCGCCGCACCTGGTCCACCGCCGCGAGTTCGTCGTACCGGCCTATCGCTGGCTCGACCTGCCGTTCTACGGGATCGGCCTGAAAATCTACGACCTGCTCGCCGGCCGATCGAATCTCGGGGCCTCGCGGCGAATCCGCGCTCCCGAGGTCGTCGAGCGGCTGCCGACGATCGCGACGCGCGGCCTGCGCGGGGGAATCGTTTACGGCGACGGCCAGTTCGACGACGCCCGGCTGGCGATCGTCCTGGCGCGGACGCTCGCCGACCTGGACGGAGCCGCGCTGAACCATGCGCCGATCGTCGGCTTCGCGTATCGAGGCGGCCGAATCGGCGCGGTGCTCGCTCACGATGAAGAAACCGGCGAGGAGCTGACGATCGCGGCCCGGGTGGTCGTCAACGCCACGGGCGTCTTCGCCGACACGGTCCGTCGGCTCGACGACCCGAGCGCGGCGTCGATGCCCCTGCTCACGCCCAGCCGGGGGACGCATGTCGTGCTGGACCGCTCGTTTTTGCCCGGTGCCAGCGCCTTGCTCGTACCCCGCACCGACGACGGCCGCGTCCTGTTCACGATTCCCTGGCACGACCGGATCCTCGTCGGCACGACGGACACGCCGGTATCCGAGCCGTCGATCGAGCCCCGGCCGTCGCCCGAGGAGATCGGCTATCTGCTCGATTACGTCGGCCGATACCTGGTGAAGCGGCCACGGGCCGAGGACATCCGCAGCACGTTCGCCGGGCTCCGGCCGCTGCTGCGGGGCCATCATCCCGGCGAGGGGGACATCGGCGCCCCGACGGCCCGTCTCTCGCGCGAGCACTCGGTCGTTGTTTCACCATCGGGGCTGGTGACCGTGACCGGAGGCAAGTGGACCACGTACCGCAAGATGGCGGCCGACGCGATCGACCAGGCGATCACCGTCGGCGGGCTCGCTTTGCGTCCGTCGTCAACCGCCGACCTGCGGTTGCACGGCTGGTACGACCGCGAGCTGACCGAGGGTCCCGAGGACCCGCTGGCGTTCTACGGGACCGACGGGCGACTCGTCCGCGCCATCGCCGCCGAACGGCCCGACTGGGACGGTCCGCTCCACCCGAACCTGCCGTACCGACGGGCCGAGGTGGTCTGGGCCGCCCGCCATGAGGCCGCACGCCGTGTGGAGGACGTGCTGGCCCGCCGCACCCGCGCGCTGTTCCTCGACGCCCGCGCCAGCATCGAGGCCGCGCCGATCGCCGCCGCGCTGCTCGCCGCGGAGCTCGGCCGGGACGAGCCGTGGCAGACCGCCGAGGTCGAGCGATTCCGAAAACTGGCCGAGGGCTATCTCGGCCCTGCCGGCTAGAACGCATTGCAGATGGGTGGCTCACGGAGGGGCTGGGCCGGCGAAGCGTCTGTGCCGGCAAGGCTCCGAGCCCCCGTCAGGCGGCGATCCGACGTGGCCGGCGGGCGTCAGCCCCCGGGGTGGGACCGGACCGCAGCGCCTCACACCGATTCCTCTCGACGGACCCTCCCGGCCGCGACCCCGCCACGCCACGCGGGATCGCGGCCGGGAGGATGACACGATATCACCCCGGCAAGGAAGATCCTCAAGTCGGTCAGGCTCTCAGCCTGACAGTGAAGGCGTGTCAGGCTGAGAGCCTGACCGACTTTTCTGCCGGCGTAATATCTCC
>JAKAUH010001114.1 GCA_021818605.1 Planctomycetota bacterium | reverse complement strand
CGCGCGGCGATCTCGTCGAACCGGAGCCGCTCGAGGTTGCGCAGGATGATCACCTCGCGATAGTCGGCCGGCAGCGCGGCCAGGGCGTCGGCCAGCAGCACTGCCTGCTCGCGCTGTGAGGCCGCCGCGCTGGGAGACGAGGCGGTCGACGCGATCATGTGCTGCATCCGCGCGCCCGAACGTTCCAGAACGGCCTCGAGCGATTCTTGCCGACGATAGTCGCGCAGCCCGGCCTTCTGCCGCCGGGCCTGGTCGGCAAGGTTGCGGACGAGGATTCGCCGCAGCCAGGCCACGACCTCGCGCTCGCTCGAGCCCTCGAACCGGGGGAAGTCGCGATGGGCCTCCAGGAACGTCTCCTGCACCAGGTCGGAGGGGTCCAGCCGCAGGCGCAGGGTGGTGCCGATCAGCGTCCGGGCCAGCAGCCGGGCATAGTTGCGGTACTGGGCCAGCAGGTCGCCAAATGCCTCGACATCGCCGGCGCGAGCGCGGCCGAGCAGCTCCTCGGCCGTCCGGATCGGATCCGACATCAACAGGGCCCCCCTGGTCATGGGCGAGATATCCCCATCGATTGTCACGCGCCGGTCGGAGGAATCGGTAGCCACCTGCGGTCTGCCGCGGCCGGGCCGGGTACGGGCGAGCCGGCGCGGCGTGGTTCGCTCCTTGACAGCGCGCCGGCAGCCGGTCCAGGATCCAGAGACGCCGCCCGGGCGATCCCGGTTCGGCAATGGCAACGGTGGCGACGGTTTTGCGACCGGCGGAGGATTGACCCATGGCACAGCACGGCACCCGGAGGACGTTCATGAAGGAAGCGACGACCTCGGCCGCCGCGATGGCGGCCTTATCGGCCAGGCCGGCGGCGGCCCGCGGCGATGGCGATGGCGGCAATCGGGGCACCGCGTATCTCTGCGTCACCTGCGGGACGCAGTTCGCCGAGTCGGCCAAACCGCCGGCCCAGTGTCCGATCTGCGAGGACGAGCGCCAGTACGTCAACCCCGACGGCCAGAAGTGGACGACGATGGAGGACCTGCGGGCCTCGCACCGCAACGTCATCAAGGAAGAGGAAGCCGGGCTGCACTCGATCAACACCCAGCCCAAGTTCGGCATCGGCCAGCGGGCGTTCCTTATCCGCGCCGAGGGGGGGAATGTCCTGTGGGACTGCGTCGGCCTGATCGATGATGCGACGATCGCGAAGGTGAAGGAGCTGGGCGGGATCACCGCGATCGCGATATCGCATCCGCACTACTACACGGCGATGGTGGAATGGAGCCGCGCCTTCGGCGGAGCGCCGATCCACCTGCACGAGGCCGAGCGCCAGTGGGTGATGCGGCCGGATCCTTGCATCCGGTTCTGGTCGGACGAGACGCTCAATCTGCACGGCGGACTGAAGCTCGTGCGCACCGGCGGCCACTTCGAGGGCTACCAGGTGCTGCACTGGCCCTCGGGCGCCGGCGGCCGGGGCGCCCTGATGGCCGGCGACCAGCCGCAGATCTGCATGGACCCGAAGCAGGTCTCTTTTATGTACAGCTATCCCAATTACATCCCGCTCAACGGCCGCCAGATCCGACGGATTGTCGAGTGCCTCGATCCGCTGCCGTTCGACCGGATTTATGGGGCGTTCTTCATCCGGGGCAAGGGGATCGTGCCGACGCGCGGCAAGGAGGTCGTCCTGCATTCGGCCGACCGCTACCTGCGGGCGATCCGAGGCTGATCGGGCGGAGGCGCGGCTGGCGAGAAAGGCTGTGGCCCGGATGTCGGGCAAGAATGCCCGACCTGCTTGCGAGAGGGGGTAGACGATGGCGACAGTCGAGGCGCTGATGACGGCCAGGGAGTTCGGGCGGCGGCCCGACCCCGGCCATCCCGAGGAGCTGGTGCGAGGGAGGATCGTCGCGATGCCGCCGCCCGATCGACGTCATGGGAAGGTGTGTGGCCAGTCGTACTACCTGCTGCGCCAGTTCGTGGAACCGCTTGACCTGGGGCACGTGCTGAGCAACGACTCGGGCGTGATCACCGAGCGGAACCCGGACACGGTTCGCGGCGCCGACATCGCGTATTACAGCTACGCCCGACTGCCGAAGGGGCCGCTCAAACCGGGCTACGGCCCCGAGGTCCCCGAGCTGGTGATCGAGGTCCGCTCGTCGAGCGACTCCTGGAGAGAGATCCTCGAAAAGGTCACCGAGTACCTGGCGTCCGGGGTACTGACGGTCATCGTCCTCGACCCCGAGAAGCCGAAGGCGCACGTCTTCACCGCCGACGAGGAGCCAGTCGTCCTCGGCCCGGGCGACGACCTGACGCTCCCCGGCCTGCTCGAGGGCTTCCGCGTGCCGGTGCATCGGTTCTTCGAGTGAGGCGGCGCGAGGAGCGTGGCACGCCCACCCATCCCATGCGGCTTTCCATGATCCCACCGCTCCGCCCCCTTGGCCCCGGTTTTGCGCCGCGGTATGATCCGCCGTTATGGAACCAACCTCTTACGACCTGATCGTGATCGGCTCGGGCCCGGCGGGTGAGAGCGCGGCGGCGGCCGCGTCGCAGTTCGGCAAGCGCGCGGCGATCCTTGAGCGCAGCCCGATGGTCGGCGGCGCCAGCGCCAACACCGGCACCCTGCCGAGCAAGACCCTGCGCGAGACCGCGCTGGCGATTTCGGGGCTCAAGGCACGCGACCTCTACGGCGTCGACCTGTCGCTCCGCCGCGAGGCCACGGTCGCCGAGTTCATGTTCCACGAGCGCCGCGTCACCGCCAACGAGCGCAAGCGGGTCGAGCGCAGCCTGTCGCGGCACGGCGTGGTCGTCTATCACGGGACCGCGTCGTTCCTGGATCCCCACACCGTCCGCGTCGTCAGCGAGGCCCCGGCGCATGACGGCGGGCACGCCCACGGCGGATACCACTACCACGACCATCAGCAGCCGGTCCGTTGCCACGAGATCCACCTGAAGGCCGACACGATCCTGATCGCCACCGGATCCTCGCCCGTGCACCCGCCGCAGTTTCCCTTCGATCACGCGCGCGTGCACGACTCCGACACGATTCTCCAGCTCGAGCGGCTGCCGCGGTCGCTCGCCGTGATCGGCGCGGGGGTCATCGGCGCTGAATACGCTTGCACGTTCGCCTCGCTCGGGACCGAGGTCTGGGTCGTCGACGGCCGCGACGAGTTGCTGCCGTTCCTCGATAACGAGCTGTCCGGCGCGCTGGAAAACTCGATGCACTCGCAGCTCGGCATCGAGTTCCTCTGGAAGAACCGCGTGACCCATTGCGAGGCGCCCGAGTACGGCGACATCACGCTGGAGTTCGACACCGGAGGCCGGCTCTGCGTCGATGCGGTGCTCGTCGCCGCCGGCCGGGCGAGCAACACCACCGCGCTCAACCTCGCCGCCGCCGGGATCGAGCCGGGCCCTCGCGGATTGCTTACCGTGGACGCCCACTACCGCACGTCGGTCCCGCACATCTACGCCGCCGGCGATGTCATCGGCTTCCCGGCGCTGGCGTCCACCAGCATGGAGCAGGCCCGAGTCGCCATGTGCCAGGCCTTCGGCAAGGGGTACAACACCAACCTGGCGCCGCTGTTGCCGACGGGAATCTACACCATCCCCGAGGCCAGCATGATCGGCGCCACCGAGGAGGACCTCAAGGCTCAGGGCGTCCCCTACATCGTGGGCCGCGCGTCTTATGCCCACTGCGCCCGCGGCGAGATCATCGGCGACCAGACCGGGTTCCTCAAGCTCCTGTATCGCCAGGACGACATGAAGCTCATGGGTGTCCACGTCATCGGCGAGCAGGCCTCCGAGGTCGTCCACGTCGGCGTGATCGCCATGCTCGCCGATGCGACCGGCGACCTGTTCAACCGCTCGTGCTTCAACTTCCCCACCCTGGGCGACCTGTACAAGATCGCGACGTACAACGCCTACCAGAAGCGCGAGCAGACCGCGGCGCCTCCCGTCCCTCCACCCGCGGCCGCGGCGCCGCCGTCGTGAGGTGAGGCTGAGCTGGGCGGTACGCCTCCCTCGCCCTGCCATCGCCGCGCATTGCCGGCCGCGGTGCGCGATGCGACAATGAAACAATCCACCAGCCGATCGCTCCCGCGGAGGAAAAAACGATGGCCGCCGCGACCGCCACGGCGAAGTCGACGAAACGAGCCAGAACCAGGACGACCCCGCAGCCGAAGGCGGCCGCGATGGTCAAGGTCCATCGTTATCCCACGATCGCCGACCTGCTCGATAGCCTGGGCGGCATCCCCGCGCGCCGCGTCCTCCTCGACCCGGTCCCCGGCACCGCCACCGAGCGCGACCTGGTCGAACGCCACGATCGCGACGGCAGGCTCTACGAGCTGGTCGACGGGACCCTGGTGGAGAAAACCATGGGATTCGATGAATCGCGGTTCGCCGCGCTGTTGCTCACCTACATTCAGAGGTTTATCGAGGGTCGCGATCTGGGCGCAATCGTCGGCGCCGACGCCCTCATGCGCCTCTTCCCCGGGCTCGTCCGGATGCCCGACGCGGCCTTCATCTCGTGGGAGCGCTACCCGAAGAAGAAACGGCGGCGCGGCGAGATCCCGACGCTGGCGCCCGATCTGGTCGTCGAGGTGCTCAGCAAGGGGAACACGTCGAAGGAGATGAATCGCAAGCTCCGCGAGTACTTCGAGGCCGGCGTCCGGCTGGTGTGGTACGTCGACCCGGCGAAGCGGGTCGTGTGGGTGTACACCGCGGTCGATCAGGCGGCCCGCCTGGGCGAGGACCAGCACCTCGACGGCGGCGACGTCCTGCCGGGCTTCTCGCTGTCGATCCGCGACTGGTTCGCCGAGGCCGGGCGCACCGGGCCAAAGCCCCGACGTCGCGCCCGCTGAGTGAAACCGTTGCGGATCCCGGCGGATCGGTTTAGGCTGAAAGGTCACGCCACACCTACCAAACCGCGAGAACCCGGACGGATACCAACCGCCATGACGCACAATATCCTCCACGCCACCCGCCCGACGACCCGTGCGGCCCTCGCCCTCTTGATCGCCCTCGGGCTGATGCTGTCCACCGCGCCCGGCCTCGCCGTCGCCCAGCCGAAGGACGACAGGAAGGCGGAAGCGAAGAAGGACGACAAGAAGCCCGAACCGAAGAAGGACGACAAGAAGCCCGAGGCCAAGAAGGCCGACAACAAGCACGACGACAAGAAACACGAACAGAAGAAGGACGACAAGAAGCCCGACGACAAGAAGCCCGAACCGAAGAAGGACGACAAGAAGCCCGTCGCGAAGAAGGACGAGAAGAAGCCCGCGCCCAAGACGGCCGCCGCTCCGAAGCCGGCCAGGCCGGCGGCTCCGGCTCCGGCCGCGGCCGACGATCCGGCGAAGCTCAAGGCCCGGATCGCCGAGCTGGAAAAGGAGAACGCCGGGCTGAAGCTCAAGCTGGTGACACTCGAGCTGGAGAAGCAGGGCGCCTTGGTGTCGGTCGACAAGACCAAGGACGGCAAGGAGGCGGCGACGGTCAACATCCTCAAGAAGTGGTCGGGTGACAAAACCTCGCTCCAGATCCTCAAGAGCGTGCCGAATCTCCAGGTCGTCTACATCGACAACGGCCAGGTCAGCGACCCGATCACCGCCTCGCTCAAGGACCTCACCGGGCTCAGCTCGCTGACGATCATGAGCCCGAAGATCACCGATGCGGCGCTCGAGAACATCAAGGGCCTGAGCAACCTCACCATGCTGTTCCTCACCGGCTCGAAGGTCGGCGACAAGGGACTGCCGAGCCTCAAGGGGCTCAAGAACCTCCAGGTTCTGGCCCTCAGCCGCACCCAGGTCACCGACGCCGGTCTCGACACGCTCAAGGACCTCAAAAGCCTGAAATCCGTGTACCTGATCGGCACCAAGGTCTCCCCGAAGGCCGTCGAGAAGTTCAAGAAGGCGGTTCCGGGTGTTGCGGTGTATCGGTGAGAGTTGCCGGATCGGTTCACGGTCTTCGTTTTCCGTTTTCCGGTTTTGGGTCTTCGCCTTTCGAACTTCGGTACGGTGAGGGGGTCAATCTGATCCCGCAGCGGGCGGGATCGGTTCCAGGGGAGCCAGGCCGGCGCGAAGGCAGGCGGCCTGGCACTGGTCCCCTCCGACCGCGAAGACGCGGCAGATGTCGGGGCTCGGGGCGTGGATCACGCGGCGCGCTGACTCGGCGAGGAAGCCGCAGGTCCGATGGAACGGCAGCCGGTGGAGCTGATCTGTCCACTCGGGCGGGATCGCGATGCCGATCACGATGAAGATGGCCGGCAGACGGGGCGGAGGTTTGCGGTCGTCCTTCCGGCGCGTTACCCTGAAACCGCGTCGGACTCACGCCGCCGAGTCGACCTGACCCTGACCCGCCCTGAAGCCAACGAGCGAGCGAGCCTGCCTCATGTCGACCTCTCCACCGACACCCGGCGCGCTGGACCGCGCGCGATCCAAGGCGTACGTCCGGCTGCTGCCGCTGCTGTTTCTGGGCTACGCCATCGCCTACGTGGACCGGATCAACGTGTCGCTGGCCGCGCTCCGGATGGGGACGGACCTGGATGGCTTCAACGACCGTGTGATCGGCTTCGGTAGCGGAATCTTCTTCATCGGCTACTTCCTGCTGGAGATCCCCGGCACGCTTTTGGTCGAGCGGTGGAGCGCCCGCAAGTGGTTCTGCCGGATCATGGTGACCTGGGGATTCGTGGCGGGACTCACGGCGTTCGTGAGGACGCCATGGCAATTCTACGGCGTGCGGTTCCTGCTGGGACTGGCCGAGGCCGGGTTCTTCCCGGGGGTGATCGTGTTCCTGACGCACTGGTTCCCGGCGCGCGACCGGACCAGGGCGCTGTCATGGTTCTTCATCGCCACGCCCGTGGCGCAGGCCGTCAGCCCGAAACTGTCCTATTTCCTGCTGCGGATCGGAACGACCGAGACGTCCGGCGGCATCACGACGCACCACCCGACCTTGCTGGGAATGCAGGGCTGGCAGTGGATGTACATCGGCTGGGGCATCCCGGCGGTGCTGATGGGCGTGATCATGCTCATCCTCTTGTCCGACTGGCCGCGGGACGCCCGCTGGCTCGACCAGGATGAGCGCGAGGCGCTGGAGAACGAGTTGGAGCGCGAGAAGCTCCTGCACAAGCAGAGCCACTCGCACATCACGGTCTTGCAGGCGCTGCGGCATCCCAAGGTGCTGGGGCTGGCGGCGGCCTATTTCTTCGTGGTTTCGACCAGCTACGGCGTCGAGATCTTCCTGCCGAAGATCCTGACGAGGTGGTATGACCTGAACCTCAACGCCGTGACCTGGGCCGTGGTCATCCCGCCCATTGGCGGGCTGGCCGGGCAGCTCCTGGTCGGCTGGAACTCGGACCGCACCGGCGAGCGCCGGCTGCACGCCTCGATGCCGATCTACGTCGGGGCCGCGGCGCTGGCGGGGGCCCTGATGATCCCGGCCTCGCTGTCGTACGGCGCGCGGTTCGCGCTGGCGGTCGCGCTGTTTACCGTGGCGCTGGCGGGGCTCAAGTCGTACATGCCCGCCTTCTGGGCGCTGCCCAGCCTGATCCTGACCGAGTCCGCCGCGGCGGGAAGCGTCGGCCTGATCAACTCGGTCGGCAACCTCGGCGGCTTCGTCGGCCCGTCGATCCTGGGATGGGTCCAGACCTGGAAGCACTCGTACGTGCCCGGGTTGATCTACCTGTGCTTCTCAATGGCCGTCTCGGCCACGATCATCCTGGCGCTGGGCCTGGGACACCGCCAGGCCCAAAAGCCCGCCGAGGCCGCTCACCCGCTCGTCGACGAGGAGGCCGACTCGCTGGTCGAGCCGGTCTGACCGCGATCCAGCGATTGCCGGCGTCA
>JAKAUH010000316.1 GCA_021818605.1 Planctomycetota bacterium | reverse complement strand
AGTGCGGCCGAGCATCTTGTAAGCGTTGATGCTGATCGAGCCGGTGAGCTGGCCGTAGGCGGCGTAGTTGAAGAAGTTGAATCGCCGCTGCTCGGCCGCGGGCTGGTCAGGGTTTTCGTTGAAAACCGTGTTATTAAGGCCGGGCTCGACCGGACCGTAGGTCGAGGTGCCGCCGAGGAGCGCGGCCATGGCGCCAGCCTCTGGCAGGCCCATGGAGGCGGCGTTGTTGACGAACGTCGTCAGCTCCTGGGCGGTGATGAAGCCGGTGTGGCTGGTGTCGATGTAGCCCCAGTCGTGGTGCTGTGTCAGGTAGTTGATGGCCTCCGTACCCTCGATCGCGGCGACGGCGTTGCTGACCGACACCCGGGCGTAGGACGGATAGGCCGTGCTGTCGGGGAGCTGGAACGGCGTTGACAGGGTGTTCGCGTCGTTGACATCGACGGCTGGAACAGCTGTCCAGGCAAGGATGCCGTTGATCCCGTCGGGCGTATTCCACGCCGAGAGGTTCTTGAAGGCGTGCTTGCCGAAGGTCAGCGAGTCGGTCCCGACGGGCGTGTTGAGGTAAGCGTCGGCAGTGTAACCGTTCGGCGAGTGAGCCAGGCCTGTCCAGTAGTTGAGGGCCGAGGAAATCAGGGCGTACGAGCCGGTGACGATCGCCGCCGACATCGACGTCCCGGCCTGGGTGAAGGTCATCGGATTGGAGATAATTCCGGTGGAGGTACTGCCGGTCGTGCCGGTCCCCGTCCCGCCGGTCCCGCTGGTGCTGCTGCTGTTGTTGGGAGTGGGGAGGAACGTCCGGGAGAAGGTCGGCACGTTGAATGCCGGGGCGGCGAAATCGGTGGTAACGTTGCGGTTGACCGCACCGGGGATCCGGTCGGCCCAGATATTGATGTCGCCCTGGGCCAGGGTTACGTTGGCGTTCGTGGAGCTGGTGGTGGCCCCGCTGCCGCCGGTCCCACTGCTGGAGCTCGCGCCCCCGGCGATGGTCAGGCTGTTGCCGAAGACAAGAACGGGTCCCGGTGGGTTGGGGATCACTCCGCTGGGGGTATCGATGGGCGAGGTCGATGGGGTGTTAACGAACGGGAACGAATACACGCCGGTGACCGAGATCACCTCATTGATGATGGCGGGCAGGGAAATGCCCTGCACGTCGCCGACGTGGGAATTCTGGGCGTTATTAGCCGCTAACTGGTTGGTGGTGGTGGCCCCGGTGGTGCCGGTGCCGCTTGCCGCGCCTGAAGAGGCCGACGCGCCCGCTCCAAGCGGTGCTCCGAACTCACCAGTGGCCGCGATGTTGGCGATACCTTCCTTGCGGAGCTTGTGGTACTCGTTCTTGAGCGCGATGACCACCTGCGGGAACTGCTTGTACGCCTGGGCCTCGGTCTGGAACGTGAACGGCGTGCCAAAGGCGTACACGGCGGCGATCACGCGATCGACCTGGCCGGGACGGATGGGGTCGTTGACGAATGGGTGCTGGACCAGGTACTGGAGACCGTCGTAGAGCGTGGTGGCGTCGGCTCCGTTGTCATTACTGACGATAGTACCGCCTCCGGTTGCGCCTCCGGCCCCGCCGGTTCCACCCGTGGTCCCGGAGGCTGTTCCGCCATAGGGAACGCCGCCGACACCGGTATACGGATTGAAGATGTCAATGGGATCGATCGTGGCCTGGGGGACGAACTGGGCAATCACGCCGGCGACCGGGGTGCCGTGGCCGGCAAGCGAATTGGACAGGACGAGGTTGGATCCGCCGGTGCCGCCGGTTCCGGTCCCGCCCGTGCCAGTTGTGCTCGTCGAGCTGCTGCTACCCGGTGCGAGGTCCTGGTTGCCCAGGCCGCCGGTGATCACGTTGGTACCGGGCGCGACGCGGCCGCGGAATCCGGTCGCATTCGAATCGACACCCGTGTCCACGACCGCGACCGCCTGGTTCTGCCCGTCATAGGGTACGCCCAGGGCGCGGAGGTCGCTCAGGCCGATCAGGCTGCCGCTGGTCGAGTCGGCCAGATCGGCCGTGGTCTTGAACTGCCAGATTCCCTGGTTGTCCGCGGCGTAGAAGATCGTTCCGTCGGAGGAGAAGCCGATTGAGAGCGTGTTGTTCTCGAAGCTCGTGTAGTCCTGGGCCGCGGAGGTGTCGAAGCCCTGGGCGAACTGGTAGACGGTGCCGGTGGGCGAGATGCGGAGGACTCGACCGCCGAGCGGGGTGCCGGGGTTGGAGATAACCGGGATGACGTTGCCCGAGGCGTCGGTCGTGACGCTGATCGTACCGCTCGAAGTATCGACGGGCACGAGGATCGGCGTCGTGGGCAAGGGCGCGACCGGCGTGACCGAGACGTACAGGCCCGAGGCCAGGTCGCTGACGAACAGGCTGCCGGCGTACTGAGGACCGTTACTGCCGAGGGAGATTGTTGTTCCGCTGGTGGTCGACGAGGACGACGAGCTGACGGTGAAACCCTCGGAGAAGTAGCCGTACTGGTCGAACGCGATCCCGTAGAACCGCCGGAACGGCGTCTCAGCGGCCGGCTGGGTGTCAGTTGCGGCGCTCGCGGCGAGGGTGGTGTTCTGGCCGATGAGCAGAGCCCCGTCACCGCTCTCCTGCACGCCACTATAGCCGGGACGCGCGGGGATGCCGCCACCGGCCGGCGTGCCGAAATCGGTGAAGACCGAGAAGATCTGGTTACCGTACAGGCTGTTCGAGGCTGTCATGCCGACGATCGGTCCGGTGTCAATCGTGGCTCCGGCGACGACCGTGTTGTTGTTGTTCAGCACGGAGCTGGTCGTGGGCAGGCCGAGGTAGGGCTCCTGAGCCACGCCGTAGGGCAGGTTGGAGTTGCTCAGCACCTGGCCAGGGGAGTACGCGCCGGCGTCGAAGTACAGCGCGGCGAATGTGCCGGTCGTGCTGCTCTCGCCGTTGCCAGCGAGCATGCCGTTGAGGAACGACTGGTCCTGCTGCGGCGGAATGAGGATGGCCGTGGGGTTGATGTTGAACTTGAGCGAGGCGAGCCCGTCGGTGAACTGGGCGAAGACGCCGATCAGCGTGCCGCTGGGCGAGATCTGGAAGATGATGTTCTTGTTGGGGTCGGAGCGGTCGACGCTGCTGACGAACAGCGAGGGCGTGCCGTCAAACTTGCCATTCGGGTCGAAGGCCATGCTGTACCAGTTGACCAGGCCCGTCCCCGCTCCCATCGAGTTTCCGGCCGGGGTGGGCGTCGTGCTGTTCGGGTCGGTCTGGCTCAGCACCGTGTTCAGGTCGAAGAACACGCTGGCCTGTCCGGTGGCCGGGTCAACGCGATAGATGACCCCAGGGCGGTTCACCGCACTGGTATTCCCGCCGGAGCCGCGCGAGATGGCATAGACGTCGCTGCCAAAGACGCCGCCGGGGCCGGGCGCGATATTGACGATGTCGCCGCCGAACGCGTTGTTCGAGGTCAGCTCGGCCACCGAGGTGATCGGCGCGGCTGTCAGTGGAGTCGTTGTCGAACTCTGCGTCACCGTGAAGGTGCCCAGGTCGGAGTTTGTCGGGGTTGGCGTGGCCGCCGTGAAAGTCGCCGTCAGCGGGTAGAGACTCACCACAGGCGCCGGCAGACGCCTGTCTTCCAGCGGGATCGGCTGTTCGAGTTGGATTTCACGACGACGACGCTGCGCAGGGCCGCGTGCCTGCGGTCGGGATGGCTGAGACATTCCATTATCTCCTAACGCTCGACTCGTCCGTCCTGGACCGAGGCCGTGTTGCCCGGCACAACCCAATATCGGCGCTCATGGCGCAACGAGATGAGCCGAAGCACGCGGCAAGATCGCCCCCTACGACAGAACCCGCATGCGCTGGCGGGATCGTCACAACCTCAAAATCGGTCAAAACCCGCGGTGACGATCAGCCAAAGAGCGACCCAGATCGGAAAATCCGCCACAATGCGTCTCTTGCTCCGCCGCAGCGGCCTTTCCGGTCGCGGTCTATCGGGGATGGATTGCTGGTTGTGTGGCTGTCGATAGGTTCAGGTGGGTAGCAGGCATCGATCGGTGAATGAGGAGACATGAAAAAAAGAGGCGAGCCGGGACGGATTGTCCGGGCTCGCCTTTGGTTGGAGGGCAGCGGTCTGGCCTGCGCGATTACTCGACGACGCCCTGGGGACCACCGACCCGGCCTGGCTGGGGGTAGCTCTGGGTGCCGCCGGTGGCGCGCCGACGGACATCGAGCTCGATGGAGCCGAAGGTCCCCTCGTGTCGCTGGATGGTCATGCTCAGCGCCGTCAGGAGTCGCTTGGCGGTGTAGAAGTTCATGACGATCCGCTGATTGGCCTTGACGTCCTGGCGCCCGGTCGCGAACGGCTGGGGGTTCAGGCCGAAGTCGAGGATGACTTCTTCGGGCGTCGCGGTGACGCGGCAGAAATTGGAGTAGGAAGGCAGCGTCTGCGAGTCGTCGACGACGACCTCGGTGGTCTGACCCTGCTGGGGATGCGATGCGGCCCCTTCTTCTCTCTCGCTCATGTGATTCTCCGTATCTCCTGGCGATCGGGCACTGGCGGGGAGGACCCCCGGTAATCGGGGGCGGGAACGCGCGACGGTCCCGGCCCCGCGAGGACGGTCCTTATTTCAGCGATTCGCAGGACAAAAGGCAAGCCGGTGGTCAAGGTGTTGTGAGGGGAATCGGCCGATCAGGCGGCACGGCCGGAGGGCGTCGGGTCAACGAGTCGGTCGAGCTCGGCCAGGGTGCGGCCGGCGGCGCCATGCTGCGACAGGACCAGGGTACGGCCGGCGGCGCCGCGACTGGCGGCAGCCTCGGGGTCCTCGAGGTCTGCCAGCAGGCTGCGAGTCAGATCCTGGGCGTCGGCAACCCGACGCGCCGCCTCGTGCCGAAGAAGTTGCTCGACCGTCTCGCGGAAATTGGCCGTGTGCGGGCCGAACATCACCGAGGCGCCGAAGGCGGCCGGCTCCATCATGTTCTGCCCACCGCGGCCCGGCAGCAGACTGCCTCCGACGAAGGCCACGTCCGCGAGGCCCCAGACCGCGCCCAGCTCGCCGATCGTATCGATCAGGATCACTGGCGGAAGGCTCCCCAGAGTCGACGGCGGGGTGGAACCGTCCAGCCGGCTGCGGCGGACGAACGAATGCCCCGAACGCTCCAGCCACTCCGCCACCCGGTCGAAGCGCTCGGCGTGCCGCGGCACCAGCACCAGGCGCAGGCTCGGGTGCTGCCGACGCGCGGCCGCGTAGGCTGCGAGGACGGCCGATTCCTCGCCCTCCATCGTGCTGCCCGCGACGAAAACCAGGTCGCTTGGCGACAGCCCCAGCAGGGTGCGCAGCGCCCGGGTCTTCGTGTTATTCCGGTCGCTCTCCAGCCCGTCGAACTTCACCGAACCGGTCACTCGCACGCGGTCCTCGGGGATCCCCAACTCGACGAACCGGCCAGCGTACTCGGCATCCTGGGCGGCGACGGCATCGATTCGCAGCAGGGTCGATCGCAACGGCCGGCGCAGTCGGCGGTAGCCGCGGAAGCTCCGCGAGCTGAGCCTCGCGTTGATGATCGCCACCTTCGCCCCCTCTCGTTTCGCCGCGCGGATCAGGTTGGGCCAGAGTTCCAACTCAACCAGGGCGAGCACCGTCGGTCGGATCCGCCCCACAGCGCGGTGGGTCGCCCAGCTAAAGTCGAGCGGAGCGTAGAAGGTCACCAGGTCGGGAAATGTCCGGCGGGCGACGGCCAGGCCGGTCGACGTGGTGGTCGAGATCACGATCTCCCACGACGGCCGCCGGCGTGACATCTCCTCGATGAGCGGCCGCAGCAGCAGCACCTCGCCCACGCTGACAGCGTGGAACCAAAGGCATGGGCGGTTGCCGATCCGTAGCGGGGCCTCGCCTCGGAGCTTCTCCGCCCACCCTTCGCGGTATCTGCCGGTACTGGCCCAGCGATAGACCAGGTAAGGAGCGAAGACGACCAGGGCCGCCAGATAGATCAGGTTCAACGCCAACGGCATCTCGGGGAATCCTTTCCCGGACATGGTTGCCCCCGGTTGTCGCGCGGGAGGGTGGCTCCCATCAGAGCAACTGCCATGCCTACTCCGAGGCGACACGCCGCCAAACCTGTTCGACCATTCAAGAGGAGAGAACTCGATCGGCCATCGACAAGGCGGGAGCGCCTCGCGCGATCCCCGGCCAGAGAACCGTTCGCCGGTCCGAATGCCTTGCGCAGCCGACTTTTAGCGATCGAGCCAGCCGCGAGGTGCCGGATTGCCTGGACGGCGAGACGCCGTCGGCCGCGACTTCAGGAGGCGTCGGAGGCCGAGTGCTTCCGCATGCAGCAGGCTTTGAACTTTTTACCCGACCCGCACGGACACGGGTCGTTCCGGCCCACCTTTTTTCCAACGTTGCGGACCGGTTCCTTCTTCTTCTCGGTCGCTTGCTGGCTGCCGGTGATGCCCAATTCCTGCGCCTGCCGTACGGTTGACATCGGCTCGCCGACGAGATGCGACTCGACCGGGTCATGAATCGTTCGCGCCCGGTCCAGCTTGTTGTAGTGCGAGCCCAGGTAGTTCAGGAAGTCTGGGTCAAAGTGTTCGACACGGAAGATCAGGTCGGTCACCCGGTCGCCGCTGGCGCTCCACATCTCGGCGAAGATACGCATGCCCTCTCGCTTGTACTCGACCTTGGGGTCGATCTGGGCGTAGCCCTGGAGGCCGATCGAGCTGCGGAGGTGGTCCATGGCGCGGAGGTGTTCCATCCAGCTCGAGTCGAGGATCTGGAGCAGGACGGCCTTCTCCATCTCGCGCATTTCGGGGCGGTAGAGGGCGTCGAACGCGGCGAGGAGGGTGTCGCGGATGCGAGCGTGCGGGAGGTCGCGGCGGTCGTCGGGTGAGATCTCGGCGTGCAGGTTCTCAGCGGCCCAGCGGGCAAGATCGGCGAGGGCGGCCGGGTCGGGGGCGGTTGGGTTCTTGCCGTCGGGCTGTGAGCCGATGCCGGCGGCAGCGAGCTGGGCGTCGAGCTCCTCGGCGACGCGGGTGCCGCGATAATGGCGGTGGGCCAGGTCGATGAGCAGGGCTTCGATCTCGGGGCGGAGCAGGGGGCGCAGTTCCTCGACGGTGACGACGGCGCCGAAGCGCTCGGACGCCCAGGTGGCGAGGCCCTCGCGGTCGAACCGTGGCGTGGTGCTGTCATTGCGCTCGGAAAGGAAGCGGAGCAGGGCGATCCGCGTGGGGAGCTCCGCCTCCTTCTGGCCATAGAGCCGGCGGGCGTCGGCCTTGATTCGGCGAACGATGTCGGCCTGGTCGACTCCCTCCCATTCCGCGGGGTCAATGGCGATGGTGAACTTGTGGTGGACCCAGCCCGAGAGCGACCGGCGCCCCCAGTCGGGCCGGAGGAACTCGGCGGCCGGCGCGAGGTCGACCTTGCGGATCGAGCCGACGGCCTGCTCGTACAGGTAGTCCTCCAGCTCGTTGCGGTCGAACTCCAGCTCCTCCCCGGAGCCGCTGGCGAACTTGCGCAGCTCGCGGTCCTTGAGGTTCAGCTCGAAGCGCTCGTTGACCCAGCGGGTGAGCGCCTGCCAGGTCCACTCCGAGGAATCCGCGTCGGACGGTAGATTCTCGTCCATGGCCTGGCGGATGGACTCGTGGAGCTGTCGCTCGGCGCGGTCGCGTGCGATCTCCTCGGCCTGTTCGAACTCGGCGGTCTTGATGTCGCGCGGCGATAGCTCGACACCCAGGCGCTGGCCGACCCATTCAGCGAAGCTCGCCGCTCCGTAGTCGTCGGCCAGGAAGCGGTTGGTGGCTTCGTCGATCTGGCTGTCGATCATCTCCAGCACGCGGTCCTTGGGCGAGGCACCGTCCAGCAGCGCCTGGCGGAACGA
>JAKAUH010000732.1 GCA_021818605.1 Planctomycetota bacterium | reverse complement strand
CCCGACCAATGACCGATGACTATTACCCCGGCACGAAAGATCCTCAAGTAGGTCGGGCATTCTTGCCCGACACGCAGGCCCCGTCGGGCAAGAATGCCCGACCTACTTTCATGCCGGCGTAATAATGACCAACGACCAGCTAGCAAAAGCGGCGTTCGATCCACTCGGGAGTGAAGTCGGCGAGTGTCGCGACGACGTCGTCGGCGCCGGCGTTTCGGAGCGAATCGGCGTCAAATGTCGTGCTGATCCCGACGACCCGCATCCCGGCGCCCCTGGCGGACATGACCCCGGCGAGGGTGTCCTCGATGACCAGGCAGGCCGACGGCGCCAGGGGACCCGGTGCGTCGTTTCCAACTGGTCGGGCGTTGCCGTTGCCGTGGGCCCGGAGAGCGTCGAAGGCCAGCCGGTAGCCTTCGGGGTCGGGCTTGCACCTGTCGGTGTCCTCGGCCGAGACGATCGCCGCGACGCAATCGCGGCACTTCAGCCGGTTGAGGGCGTACTCGATCTCGGGCCGCAGCGCACCCGAGTTGATCGCCACGGGCCAGCGTGCCGAGATGGCTCGGATCGTCTCGGCGGCCGCCGGGAAGAACTTCAGCCCCTGCTCGGCCACCTCCACATATCGCCGCGCCTTGCGGGCGATCAGGTCGTCGAGCCGGGCGCGGTCGGTTGTCTGGCCGGCGTCCCGGAGCGCCGCGTCAAAGCAACCGCGGTCGTCATAGCCCATGTACCGATCGTGGTAATCGCGCTCGGTGATGAACACACCTTCCTGGGCGAGCACCTCCTGGAAGAGCGCGCAGTGCACCGCCTCGTCGTCGATCAGAACGCCGTTGAAGTCGAAGATCACCGCCGCAATCGCCATCAGATGGCCTCCGGGCCGCGTTCGCCGGTCCGGATTCGCACGCAATCGGCGAGTGGGAGCACAGCGATCATACCGTCACCAATCATACCGTCGGGTCCACTGCGGCTCGCCTCGAGGATCGCGTGGATCGTCGGCTCGACGAAATCCTCGTTCACGGCGATCTGCAGCTCGATCTTGCGAAGCAAGTTGACGGTCACCTCGTGCCCGCGGTACAGCTCGGCTGAACCTTGCTCTCGCCCGAAGCCCTGAACGTCCATCACCGTCAGGCGAAAGACCTCGACCTTTGACAGGGCTTCCTTCACCGCCTCGAGCTTCGTCGGCTGGATGACGGCGATGATCAGCTTCATTGGTCATTAGTCCTTGGTCATTAGTCATTTAGTCGGGCCATCGCCCGTCTTGCCTTCGCGGGCTCTCCTTGTTTGCCTCGTCTTTGACTATCTGGCCCGGCCGTCCGCGACAGCGAACCAATCACCAATGACCAATGACCAATGACGATTCACGACAGCGAAAGGACCCCATCCCCACAGAGATTCGGATTGCCGAACTTCTCGATGTGGTGGCCCATGCCGTTGGCCAGGGCGAGGAGCAGGCGGTTGTGGGGGACCTTCCGGAACTTGAGCGAGCGGCCCATCTTGAAGTCGAGGCCGTTGCCAACGAGGACGAACGGGATGTCGTCGAGGGTGTGCGAATTCCCCTTGCCCAACTCGTTGGTCCAGACGATCGTGGTGTTATCCAGCAGGCTGCCGCCGCCGCCCGGCTCGGGGGTGTCGGCCAGCCGCCGGGCGAGGTAGGCGAGCTGTTCGCAGTACCACCTGTTGATCTTTGTCAGGCTCTCCTGCGACTTCTTGTTGCTGTCGGGGTGGTGCGACAGCTCGTGGTGGCTCTCGTTGACGCCGACCCATTTCATCCGCGCCTGGCCGACAGAGTTGGTGTACTGCAAGGTCGCCACGCGGGCGAAGTCGGCGGCGAAGGCACCGACCATCAGGTCGATCTGCATCTTGCTGAGCTTCGGCATCTGGTCGTTGGCGTGGCGGACGCCGGGCTCGATCTCGGGGACCGGGTGGCTGTTGTCGCGGCTCGCCTGGTCCTTCAACTCCTGCTCCATCTCGCGGACGAACGTGGCGTGCTCGTCGAGGAGCTGGCGGTCCTCGGCGCTGACGACCGAGCGGACCTTGCCGAGGTCCTCCTTCAGCTCGTCGAGGATGCTCTTGAGGCTCTCCTGGTCCTTCATGCGGCCGTAGAGCTTGTTGAACATCTGGTAGGGGTCGTCGATGGGCGCGAGGGGCTTGTTGGGCCCGGCGTACACCATGCGGCTCCAGGTATCGGCGCGGTCGGGAACCATCACGCCGAACTCGAGCGAGCCGAAGCGGGTGCGGGTCGACGCGGTGCGCTGGAGTTTGTTGCGGATCTCCTGGTCGATCGAAAGCCCTCGCGCCCAGCCGGCGGGGGTGTCCGAGCCGCCCTGGATGTTGCCGGGGAACAACTCGATCCCCGTGAGCAGGCAGCCCATTCCCCGCATGTGGTTGTCGCCGTCGCCGCGGAGCTTGTCACAAACACCATGGAGGATCAGCGTCCGGTTCTTGAACGGCTCGAGCGGCTTGAGGCTCTCCTTGAGCGTGAACTTCGTCCCTTCCTCGTCGGGCCAGAAGGCCGAGGGGATCACGCCGTTGGGGCTGAACATGATCACCAGCCGCTTCTTCCGCGCGCCCTGGTTGGCAAATCCCAGGCTGGGCAGGTTCAGCACGAACGGAAGGGCCGCCGCTCCGATCCCCAGGTCGCGGAGGAACTCGCGGCGGCTGGTGCTGCTATTGCTGATGATCCGGGGCATGGGATTGCTCCTGGAGGGGCTAGGGATCAGGGGTTAGGGGTTAGAGGTTAGGAATTTCAACGAAGCATTCGGGGTCAACAAAGGCCGGTTTTCCTGGCCCCTAACCCCTGGCCCCTAGTCCCCTGCTCGCGAAGCGAGGGCCGACGACGTCATGATTTCCACCATCAGTTCACGGATATTATAGCCGCGATCGGCAAATGCACCACGGAGGTCGGTCAATTCGGTGCGGCCGAAGGCGCGGATGGGCTGCTTGACCAGGTAGTGGAACACCTGCTGGACGAAGGCGTTGTGGGTCTCCTGGCTCTGGGCGAGGAAGCTGGCGAGCTGGGCGGCGCCGTCGAACCGGACGCGCTCGCCGGAGCGGGTCTCGTACGAGCCAGTCGCATCGATCGGCCGGTTTTTCTCCGTATCCCGGTATCGGCCGATGGCGTCGTAGTGCTCCAGCGCAAATCCGAGGTGGTTGATCATGCGGTGGCACGACTGGCACGTCTCGGGCTTCGTCTGGAGTTCGACGCGCTGGCGGGTGGTGAGATCCGGATGGAGGTCGGCGGCGATCGGGGCGACGGCTACGGGCGGCGGGCGAAGCGGGCGGCCGAGGACGCTGCGCGACAAAAACACGCCGCGGTGGATGGGCGAGCTGGAGCTCGTGTAGGCGAAGCCGGCCATCAGGTAGGGATGCGTGAGGATCCCCGAGCGGTTGCCGGGGGCCCGGTCGACCTTGCGGAACGGGGCGTCCGGCGGTAGATCCACGCCGTAGAACCGCGCGAGCCGTCCGTTGAGGTAGAGCGAGCGTGCGCCGAGCAGCTCGCGGAAGTCGGCCGAGGGCGAGCTGATCACGTCGTCGAGGAACAGCTCGAGCGAGGTCCGCAGGTCAGTGATCACCGCCTCGTCAAAGCCGGGGAAGACCTTCGGGTCCTTGGCGATCTCGGCGCCCTGGTCGACCCGGAGCCACTGAAGGAGGAACTCGCGGAGCTTGGCCCGGGCGCGGAGGTCGCCCGCCATGCGGCGAGCCTGGTCGGCGATCTGCTCGTGGTGGGCGAGACGTCCGGAGGCCGTGGCGTCGGCAAGCGCGCGGTCGGGGATCGAGTCCCACAGGCCGAACGAGAGCCGCGAGGCGACGTCGTACGAGTCGGGCACGCCGGTGCCGATCTCGCGGTAGAGGAACCGCGGCGACTTGAGGACCAGGAGGACCACCTTCTTCACGGCCGTCCTGGGGTCCCGCGCGTCCTTGAGCTGGCGGTCGATGTAGAGCTTGCGCTGCTCGTCGGAGAGCGGGCGGCGGAACGCCCGTTCGGCGAACTGCGAGCAGAACTCGCGGAGCCGGCGCTGGCGGTCCTGGTCATTCGCGCCGTCGGTGATTCCGGCGACGTCCTTGAGATGGCCGTCGATGAAGTCGGCCGCCTCGATCGCGGCGTCAGTCGTGGCCTGGTCCCAGGCCTTCGAGATCGACGTGCCGCGCTCGTATCCGACGCTGCGGTCGTCGGGCGGGAAGGGCGTCCTGACGACGTAGACCTCGGGCGCGTCGCTCGGCGAGAGGTTGCGGGCCGGGATCAGCCCGAGGCCGCGCCGCGGGACCTTCCACAAGAGCTCGATCGACGCCGTCGTCTCCTTGCTCTTCGAGACCTCCAGCCGGATCGGGTACACCCGGCCGCCCAGCAGGTAGATCGTCTCGCGGTATTCCGTGTCGTTGCCCGACTTCACCGAGACGTCGATGAGCGGTTTGTCGTTGTCATTCACCCAGAGTCGCATGGCGTTCTCGGTCCGGACGACGAACTCGTACTCGCCCGTGTCGGGGGCCAGCAGCGAGCCCTGCCAGTTGATCCGGAACTCCTGCGAGTACGAGCGGAACAGATTGGCGGGCACCGGCAGCGCGGGGAGCGGGACGTAGTGGCGCGATTGCTCCTTCACGGCGTTCTGCGCGGGGATCGGGCTGTTCTCGCCAAAGTGGAAGCGGATCTCGGGGTCGAGCCGGGTGAAGCCGTCGGCGTTGTCTCCGCCGCCGCGACGGCGGCGGCCGGCGCGCGCGTATTGCCCGTTGAGGCCGCGCCGATTGTCCCAGCGGGGGGCGTTCTGGGGCCGCGCAAGCAGGTCGGACAGGGCGTTCCTGTACTGGCGCACGGTCAGGCGAGAGAGTTCGATGCGCGCGGGCCGCATCGGGTTTTTGGCCTGGGCGGCCTTTGAGTAGAAGGCACCATGGATATAGGCGGCGACCTTCTGGGCGTCGGGGCCGACGCAGGTGCCGGGGTCGTCCTCGGGCATCGTGCGGGCGATCAGCTTCGCCAGGCTGGCGACCGGGCGCTCGCCGATCAGGGGGCGGGGATAATGGTCGTCGGTCCCCTCGCCCGCGGCACCGTGGCACGAGGCACACATCTGTCGATAGATCTGCTCGCCGGTCCGTCCTCCGGCGCGCCCAACCTCGTCGCTGGCGCCGGTGCCCGCGCCTGCGCCCGGGCTGGCGCCAGTAAGGAAGGGTGCCGTGGCGAGGGCCAGCCAGCCGGCCAGCGCGAGGCTGGTGGGGACGCGCGAGCGGTCGAGGCCGCGCCCGTCGGGACGACCGATCATCTGGGTGGGCTCGTTCTCGTTGCCGTTGTCGTTGTCGTTCGGCATGGGGAGGGCAACCATCAACGAGGCATGCGGGTCGATGCCCGGCGCGGGGCCAGGATGTTCCGCGGGGGATCGCGCGGGGTGCTCGTCCGCCGAGAGCCGGAGGCCCAGGCGCCGGGTCCCGGGCGGAGACGAGACGGCATGAGGCAGGACCGATTCTCCAACAATTCTTGTACCCAATACCGATCACACTCGCAAGTCCTGGTCCAATGGCAGGATCGCCTGACCGGGCGTGAGCGCGTGGCGAGTCAGGGGAGTGCCGGTGGCTACCGGGCGACGGCCTGTGCCTTCTCGGGGTCACAGGCGGACTCATCCATGACGATGCGGTCGGGCATGTCGGCGGCGTAGACCCAGATCATGGCCATGGGGCGGTCGGTGCGGTTGATGAAGTAGTGGCAACGGCCGCGCGGGACGAGCGCGGTGGCCAGGCCGGAGAGTTCGTGGCGCCGGCCCTCGACGAGGCAGGTGGCCGTCCCCTGGACGATGGTGATCGACTCGTCGAACTCGTGGCGATGGCAGGGGAGCCGCGCGCCGGGCGCGAACACGCCGTAGCCGCCGCAGAGGCCGAGGGTGCCGAGCGCGGCGTTGTAGAGGTCCTGGAACCGCGCATGGGGGGCGAGCTCGGTGACCGGCGCGTCGGCGCGGCGGACGACGCGCTCGGACCCCTCGAGGCCCGGGGAGTCGGGCGGCTGCTCGATCGGCGCGAAGCGGCCATTGACCCAGGTCAGCTCGGAAACCTCAGAGGTGACGGCGAGGTGGAGCACCGCCCGGCTCGCGGCGGAGGGGTTCGTCAGGCGAAGGGACCGGCTTGGCAAGACGGCGACGGTGTCGAGAGGCGCGAGGCGATGGCGGCGGTCCTCGACGTCCGCGTCGACCTCGCCCTCGAGCAGGACGAGCGCCGAGGCCGACAGCCGCGCGTGGTAGGGCATCGACGCGCCCGGGGCCAGCATGAGGATCGCCGTCGACAGTCCGCGGGCGGTGTTGTGCACGCCGGCCATCGGCAGGAACTCGACCCCGGGCACCAGCATCACCGGACGGAGCGACTCGGGGCGCTCGATCACCTCGGCGCGGTCATCAGTGTGCAAGTCGGCGGATGAAGCGGTCATGATCGCAAGCGGGCTTCGCCGTCGAGAGCCGATCGGATCGGGTGAGGCCGGCGCCTCGGATCCCCGCGGGCCCGACGACCGGCACGTCGACCCGGGCGCGAGTGTATCGCGGATGTTGCGCGCGATCAACTCGGTGGCGCGGCGGCGCACTCACGAGGGCCTTCGACCTTCGCGCGGGTCGCGCCGACCCTCGCGCGGGTCTCTGTTCGCAAGGCTGGCGCGGGCCTAGAATCCTGGGGGCGCGATGAGAGCGAAGGGGAGCGGCGATGAGTCACGAGAGTCTGGTTGACGAGGATCGAGCGCGGGGCGTCGCGACGCGGCGCAGGCCCTTCGGCCTGGTGGATCTGGCCTGCGGTGCCGGCCTGGCGGCGATGCTGGCGATGGCCGTGTCGTCGATCCGCGAGTCGCACCTGAGTCACATGCAGGTCGGGGCGTTCCGCCTGCTGACTCTGCTGTTGCTCGCGATGCAGGGGCTCATCTGGAGGCTCGAGGTGCTCGCCGCGCGGCGCTCGCAACCGAGGGGCCGCGCGGCCGCTGCGCTGACGCTCGCCGCCGCCGCGATCACCCTCGCCTCGCTGGTCGCGCTGGCTTCGCTCTCACCCGAGGCGACCCTCTTCGACATCCTCGCTTGCATCATTTTCGCCCTGTATTTAAGGGGCCGCGAGTGAAGGCCTCGCCACGGTGAGGTCGGGCCGCATCTGGAACACGCGAGGACCATCAGAGCCTGAAATATGGAGATGGGAATCCCTGTATGTGCCGATCACAGACCCCTCGCGACCCCCTACGAGCCGAATAATCCGTAGAAATTTCCCCGAAAACCGGAAAATCGTGAGAAATCGACCTTTTATGTTGTGCGCGACCTGATAGATTTACTAATGATTCCACGCAAGATCGGCGGATCGGCCGATCGACGAGGTTTCATCACCGTCAGAGGGTACTCGAACATGGCACTGAAGAAGTCCGCAGGAGCGACCGGGTCCGCGAAGAAGACCGCTGCCAAGAGCACCGCGAAGAAGGCGGCGCCCAAGAAGGCGGCGGCCACGACGACGGCCACGACGACGGCCAAGAAGGCGGCCCCCAAGAAGGCTGCCGGCCCGAAGCTGTCAGAGGCCCAGCACAAGCTCCTCGAGAAGGTCGCGAGCGTCGGCGAGGCCGGCTATCACGCCGAGAAGAAGCCCGAGAACAAGTCTCTCGAGAGCTTGCTCAAGCACAAGCTCGTCAAGAGGGGCAAGAAGCACTCCTCCGGCAACTACCACTACTCGATCTCCAAGGCGGGCGAGAAGCACCTGGCGACGCCCCCTTCCTCGGGCTCGTCGCCCAAGGGCAGTTGATCGCCCCTCTCACCCTCACCATCCACTGGCTTTCTCGCGGGCCGGCGGCCTCGACCTTCGAGGACGACCGGCCCTTCCTTTTTGGCCTGCGGGACTGTCC
>JAKAUH010000074.1 GCA_021818605.1 Planctomycetota bacterium | reverse complement strand
CGTCGGCCGGCCGCCGCGGTTGAGTTCGGGCTCGCTCGGCGGATTGAGGTCAAACGCGATCCCAAAAAGGACAGGCACTTTCTCGTCGCCATCGATCCCAAAAAGGACACGATCCCAAAAAGGACAGATCCCAAAAAGGACAGGCACTTTCTATCCCAAAAAGGACAGGCACTTTCTCGTCGCCATTGCGGGCGTGCTTGTTTGGGTTGTCAGGTGGCGGGCCAGCGGTGATAGGCCTGCCCTTTTCAGCCGGTACCGGCTCGGACCGCCCGCCGCCGTTGGCTCGCCCTTCCGATCGGCATAAACAGACCCGGAAAAATCTTGCAACAGAGGCTCTGAGGACGGAGAGACGCGGTCACGGAAGACCAGCCAGCCGGCGGTGCCGTCCGTCGGGTCGCGGTCCGCCGCTCTCCGGCCGGTTCGGGGATCGGAATCGGAACCGGGCGCGACCGGGCGCCGCCCGATTTGGTCGGACCGCTGTACTCGTCGACCGCGAACTGGCGTGGCGGCGGGTGGGGCCAGCGGGTAACTTCCAATGGGTCGGCCCGATCCAGCCCGCGACGCGAGTCCGGGGCGAGGGCCAGGCTGTCAGACTGCCAGCCGCCGGTCCGGTGCCTTGCCACGAGACGAGGCCCGGTCCATCGATCTCCCCGAGCGAGGCGCGAGGGACCTTCGTGACGACGGACAGCGATCCAGCCGGCGAGCCACCCGGCCGCCCGACCGCCGCGGCCGATCGGGCTGCGCCCCTGACCTTCCGCCGCGCCCTGCTCGAGCTGGCCCTCGCCAGCTTCCTCGTGCTCTTCTTCGAGCTCACCTGCATCCGCTGGTTCGGCAGCGTCGTCCTGTTCCTGACGTTCTTCACCAACGTCGTGCTGATGGCGTGCTTCCTCGGCGTCTCGGTGGGCTGCCTGGCGGCGTCGCGGCGGTGGGATTTCATCGAGGCGTTCATCCCCACCATGCTGCTCGCCGTGGCGCTGGCGTATGCCGTGCTCTGGGGCTACTTCAAGTTCGACAGCCAGTTGATGATCGACGTCGGCGGCCAGCGGTCGCCGCAGCAGGTCTACTTCGGCGCGGATTCGCGAGTCGCCGACGCCGCGCGGCTGGCGATACCGGTCGAGGCGATCGCCGGGGTGTTTTTTGTCCTCATCGCGCTGATCTTCGTCGGGCCGGGCCAGGTCGTCGGCCGCCGGTTCGCCGCGATCCCCGACCGGCTGGCCGCGTACACCGCCGACATCGCCGGCAGCCTGGCCGGGATCGCCGCGTTCGCCGCGGCCTCGATGGCGACGCTGCCGGCGACGGTCTGGTTCGCCCTCTCGCTCGCCATCGGATTGTACTTCACCCCCCGGCGCCGTTGGCTCCAGGCCACCGCCGCGCTCGGCGTGCTCTTCATCGTCGCCACCCGCGTCGACTGGCCCCGCACTCCGCCCGGCCGCGAGACCCACAACGCCTGGTCGCCCTACAACTTCGTCTCGTACAAGGCCTGGCACCGCGGGATCTATGTCAATAACCTGGCCCATCAGCGGATGCTCGCCATCGAGCACGGCGGCTCGGCCTACATGCTGCCGCATCTGCTCAACCGCGATGCCGGCGCCCGGCCATTCGAGGACGTGCTGATCATCGGCGCCGGGTCGGGCAACGACGTCGCCGCCGCGCTCCGACAGGGGGCCCGTCATGTCGACGCCGTCGAGATCGACCCGGTGATCAACGCACTCGGCCGGCGCGACCACCCCGACCGGCCGTTCGACGACCCGAGGGTCGAGGTCCACCTCGAGGACGGCCGCGGCTTCGTCCGCAAGACCGATCGCAAGTACGACCTGATCATCTACGCGCTCGTCGATTCGCTGGCCCTGCACTCGAGCTACTCGAGCATCCGGCTCGAGAGCTTCCTCTTCACCGACGAGGCGTTCCGCGACGTCCGAGCACGGCTAAAGCCGGGCGGGGTGTTTGCCCTGTATAACTACTACCGCCAGGGCTGGGTCGTCGCTCGCCTCGTCAAGCTGGTCGAGGCCGTCTTCGGCACGCCGCCGCTGGTCTTCTCGCTCCCCGCGCAGGAGACGATCACCGCCGAGGACAACCAGCGCGGGTTCATCACCTTCCTCCTGGCCGCACCGCCCGGCACGCCGGCCGTCGAGCACATCGCCGCGCGGCTGGCCCGCGACCACGCCTTCTGGCTCAACACTCATCCCGTGCTCAACGAGCCGATCAACGGCTACAGCCCGGATCCTCCGCCCTCGCCGGCAAGCGCTCCGGCCTCCGCCGTTCCGGCCGTGCCCGGCGAATCCGAGGAGCCCGCGGGATTCCAGCGGATCGTGTCCGCGCAGGTCGACGCCTCGGCGATCGACCGCGTCCCGACCGATGACTGGCCGTTCCTCTACCTGCGGCGGCCGATGATCCCGGCGCTCAACCTCCGCGGCATGGCGATCGTCGCGGTGCTCTCGCTGGCTCTCCTGTTCCTGTTCGCCCCGGTGAGGCGCGCGCGGCCGAGCGGTCAGATGTTCTTCCTGGGCGCTGGCTTCATGCTGCTCGAGACCAAGGCCGTCGTGCACATGGCGCTGTTGTTCGGCGGGACCTGGATGGTCAACTCGGTTGTTTTCTTCGCGATTCTGACGATGGTGCTGGTGAGTAACCTGGTCGTGATGGTGTTGCGGCCGGCGCGGCTCTGGCCGTATTACGTCCTGCTGATCGCCGCGCTGGCGGTCAACAGCGTTGTGCCGATGGACGTCTTCCTGTCGCTCCCCGGCCCGGCGAAGGTGGTGTCGTCGTGCACCGTGGTGTTCGTGCCGGTCTTCTTCGCGGGCGTGATCTTCGCGACCGCGTTCCGCCGCAGCGGGCGGCCGGACGTCGACTTCGGCTCGAACATCGGCGGGATCATCCTGGGCGGGTTGAGCGAGAACCTCTCGCTGGTCCTGGGCTTCAGCCACCTGCTCTGGGTGGCGATCGGCTTCTACCTTCTCT
The DNA here is from genome assembly GCA_021818605.1 of Planctomycetota bacterium. Lineage (GTDB taxonomy): Bacteria > Planctomycetota > Planctomycetia > Isosphaerales > Isosphaeraceae > JAKAUH01. The sequence goes on along the minus strand of JAKAUH010000074.1, from coordinate 4,889 downwards.
CGGCCCTGCTGGCGCCTCGGTCTGATTTTGTTGACGCCGACACCGACACCGACGCCGACGCCGGGGCGATCGGGCGCGGGGCGGGCCGCGATTCCGGCGCTGAGCCGAGCTGCGCTGAGCCGAGCTGAGCTGATTCCGTGCCGCCAACGACGACGGTCCTGCGATCCTGATCCCTTGGTTAGCTCTCCTGACTCAAGAAAGGAATCGCCATGTTCACGTCATTTCCGCCATTTCGCCTGGTCCTGGTCCTGGTGTCGCTGAGCGCCGTCGATGGCCCGCAGAACCCGACGCCATCGAGGTTCACCGGCACGTCGATTCCGGATTCGCCTCAACAGAAGGAGCCATGGACGGCGCCGCGGACGAAGCTGCCACGGTTCCTGGTCACGGCAACGGAGGCACTCTTCGAGCAGGGTCTGGCCGACCCGCGCGGCTGCGAGTATCGCGAGGTCGAGACCTTCGGCGCGAGGGCCGTCAAGACGCACGGGTTCGTGCTGCCGCAGCGTGAGGGAGAATCCACTCGATTCTTCGTCGGCTGGGACGCGGTCATCCGCCCGGCGGCTTCCGTCGGCGCGGCGGCCGACCTCGATCGGGACATCCAGGCGCTGGCCGATCGGATCCGGCGCGAGCACCACGCCGCGGCCGACGGAAAGACGCAGCGATTCGGCCGTCCCGTTCGCTTCTGGTGGAGCGGGCCGGGCAATCACCGGGGCCTGGCCGTGGAGAGCGGGTCGGCGTTGAAGCTCTCCCTGCTGCTGAGGCTCGGCCGCGCCGACCTGGCCGAGACGCTGTTCGCCGCGGCCACGCCCTGGAAGCCGGATGGCAAGGTCGACCGCAGCACGGATTACCAGGTCAACTACCTGTCGCTCGCCCAGGAATGGGCAGGAGCCGTTTATGGCGACCTGATTTCCGCGCACATGCAGGGCGAGGACGTGATCGCCCTGAGCGCCGCGCGGCGGCTGTCGGCATTCGAGAAGGCCGTCGAGGTCCGGGCGTCGGAAATGGGTTTCGCACGCAACACGAACTACCAGGGTCAGCCGCCGTCGTACTTCCCGTGGAACCGACAGCTCCCCGATTTGCTGGCCGACCATGAGCACCGGGCTCGCGTGCCGGTGCGAGGGCCGATCCCACGGCGAGGAGGTAATCCCGCGGCCCGGATCGCCGCGCTCATCCGCGACCTGGACCAGATCGACGAGCCGCAGATCTCTTCGCCCGGTGCCGCCAATCCCGGAAACTCGCCGCTGGTGAAGGCCCTGATCGCCGAAGGGCAATCCGCCGTCGAGCCGCTGCTGAACGCTTATGAGACCGACACCCGGCTCACCCGCTCGGTGTCGTGGCGGGCGAGTTATGTCCATCCGGTCGCCGAGGCCGAGCTGACCGCGCTCGCGGCCGTCCTGCCGGGGGCCGATTTCCGGATTCCCGATCCGAAACTGTCTCCCACAAGCCTCGCCGCCCGAAAGCTCTTGGTGCCGTCGTTGCGTGCCTTCTGGGCGAAGAACCGCGGCGTCTCGCCGACGGAGCGCTGGTATCGCCTGCTGAGCGACGATGAGGCAGGGCGCGATCGCTGGCTCGAGGCGGCCGCTCACATCGTCCAGCCGCGCGATGAGACCGGACCGGCCTTCAACGGTCGCACCGCCTCCCTGGTGCGGATGACGCGCGGCCGGCCTCCGATGAAGGGCGAGGCACTGAGAGCCGGGTACAATCCGTCGGTCTCGGCCTTGCTCGCCCGGCGCATCGTCGAGATCGCCGAATCGGGCAACCCGCTGGAATACCCGAACACCGAACTGTGTCGCGCCTGCGAGCTGGCGATGGATCTGCTTGTATGGGACGAGAAGGCCGCTCTGCCGATCCTGCGGAAACTGACGGCGGCGTGCGGCGAGGACATGGAGCGCAAGCGCAACCAGGGAAGCCAGCTCGACCAGTCGATGTCCCGCTTCGTGGTCCAGTTCACGCTCATCCTCGCGAAGGCAGGCGACCGCGAGGCCCTCGGCAAGTATGCCGCCTGGCTCCGCAGGTGCCAGACGAAGGAGCTGGAAAACCACGGCTTTGGGGGCTTCGAGCCGCTGTGGACCTATCCCGATGATCCGGCGATCCGCGATGTCTCGCGATGGCTGTTCACCGATCCGAAATCGCCCTGGTTGAATCTTTCCCGCGTTCCGGGGAACAGTCGGGCGATCTCCTTCAACGCCAGGGGCCTGATCGCCTCACCGCTGCTTCGGGTCGAGCCCTTCCGGTCGACCGTGATCGCCGCGCTGGGCGACCGGTCCCAGGATGGTACGGTTCGGCGGAGCGATCGGCACCGGTTCGACTACACGCTGCGCGATGGTGTAAAGGGGAGCTTCGGCCCGGCCCGGCCGGACCTGGACGAGGTCGAGCAGGGCGTGGACCGGCCGTTCCGCGTCTGCGACCATGTCGCCTGGTCGCTCTCCGGGATCGAGGGCGCACCTCGTTGCGAGCTGTACTGGCCGGAGGACCGCCGCGACCGGGCGGTCACGGCGTGCGCGGACTTCCTGCGGAAGTACGGCGAACGGTTCACGGCCGTCCCGCCCCCCGGCGAACGGGACTTCCCCAGGGATCGCGCGCACCTGGCATTTCCCCAGCTCGCGCACCCTGCCACGCCCGAGGAGGTCCGCGCAGGGCGGGCCATCTTCTCGATCAGGGGTGAAAGCAATGTCGAGGTGCGGCTGTCAAAAGTGCCCGAGCGGCCGTTCCGGGCGCGGTGGGTCACGCTGAAGGACTTCCCGGTCGTCCGGATGCGGGGCGATCGGACCACGTTCCGCGAGTTCGATCAGGACGGCTGGGTCTGGCAGGCCGAGGAGATCCGCCGCGGGGACCACTCGGAGCGCTATCTTGGCTTCGTCGGCCGCAACATCATCGCCCGGGTGCCGGCCGCCGAGATCGAGCTCGCGCCAAATCGGTACGGCAACGACTGGTCGCCGCTGCCGGGGGGCCTGGATGCGCGGATCGAGCCCGACGACCGAGGTCCCGCCGGGCATGAGCCGGGCCAGCCCATCCGCCTGAACGTGCGGCTCCGCAATCGCCGCGGGGTCGAGAACACCATGCCGACGGAGTTCCTCCGCCTCGGCGCCGATGGGAAGATGGTCCTGCGTCGTGGATTGACGATCGCCGTCTCTTTCACGCCGCCGCGCTTCGATCAGGTGAACAACCGGGGAAACTGGCCCACCGAGGAGTTGAAACCAGGGCGGACGGACCATTTCGACGCCGACGCGACCACGAGGCCGCTGGCGCCGTTCGAGGTGGCGGACGCGATGCAACTCGACCTGGACGACTGGTTCGACGTATCAAGGCCGGGCCATTATCGCGTCCGTCTCACGTTCGCCGCCGATTCCTGCGTCGGCGCGGGGAGGACGAACGACGCCTTTTTCGTGGTCAGCCGGCCGGAAGACCCCGCGCCCTGAACACCGGCGGTTCAGGCCTGTGGGCTGGGTGTCGGGCGTCCGACTCCCGGCGGTCCGGGCCGGAGTGATCGATCCATCGCACCCGCGAAGACGAAGGGGCTGCTACGAAGGAGAAAAGGGGGCAGGCGCGTCAGCCTCCTGTCTCTCCCGCTCCGGACAGGGGGCTGACGCCGACCGGTCGCCAGGCCCCACCTTCTGGAACATCCCCCGATCCGAGATCCGCCGCCGTCCCGTCCCGTCCACTTCGCCCCGGCCGCCGGACGGATCGCTGGGACCGTCTGCAGTGCAGGAGCAAGTCCGTCCGTCGGTCGCTCGGCGGAGGCACGGGATCGGGCGGCGCCGGTGCGACAGGACCGGGGCGGTCGGTCTGCCGGGATATCATCCTGGCCGGGCGCTGGCTGAGATGGGCCGAGTCGGGGCGATGCCCGCCGCGATCGACGGCCTAATCGTCGGCGATGTAGTCGGCGACGCTGTTCGCTTCGGCGTGATCAACCGGATTCGCCCGGCCGACCCGACGATCGGATTCGTCCCCGGTCGGAATGACCGGGAGCTCGACCTTGATCGAGCACCTTCCGTCGGTCTGATTCGATCCGAACGCCGGCGAGGACTCCACTCAGCTCGGGCCGAGTCCCTCATACTCGGGGGAGAGCCGGTAACGCCGCGACTTCCTCGCCGGGTCGACCATGAACACGAACCCGTCGCTCACCCATGACGCGAGGATGTTCCGGGCCGTCCGCTGGGAGACGCCGAAAAGGCCCTCGACGTCGCGGCTGGTGATGACGACCGAGCGGCGGACGAGCTCCAGGGCCCGGCGCTGACGCGGGTCGAGGCGACGCAGCGCGGCCGAGTCATCCCTCATGCCCCGGTCGGCGGCCTCCTGGGCGCGGCGGCGGACGCTCTCGAAGCTGTCGGCCATGCCCGCACAAAAGTACTCGACCCACGCCGTGATGTCCGCCTCGGCTCGGCCCTCGTAGGTAGTTATGCGACGGCCCCGTCGCCAGCGCCTGGTAGTAGGCCGGCAGGTCTCGGGCGTAGTATTCTTCCAGCGAAAAGAGCCCCTTCAGGTCGTACCCGCCCCGGTGGAGGATCAGGGTCGTCAGGAGCCTCGCCGTTCGGCCGTTGCCGTCGTAATAGGGGTGGATCGTGGCGAACTGGTAGTGGGCGATCGCCGCGCGGATCGGGCACGGGACGCCCTCTCGCTCGCTGCGCCTCAGCCAGTCGAGCAGCTCCCGCATGAGCCGGGGGACATCCGAGGCCTCCGGGGGCATGTAGACGATCCGGCGGCTGCGGGCGTCGCGGATCACGTTCTGCCCGCCCCGGTACGGGGTGGGCTTCTTCACCGCCTTGCCGCCGGCCATCACCAGGGCGTGAAGGGTTCGGACCTGGAGGTCGGTCACGTCCCCTCCCTGGGCCGCGAATCGCTCGAGCCGCTCAATCGCCCCGTAATACCCGAGGACCCCGGCCTCGTCTCGC
>JAKAUH010000495.1 GCA_021818605.1 Planctomycetota bacterium | reverse complement strand
CCGGTCGGCCAGTTCAGGGGGGAGCGCCAGGAACTCGGGGTCGTGGCGGAGGATCGCCAGCTGGGTGGCGGGGCGGGGGCGGGCCCGGGCCTGGAAGCCCGAGGCGACGGCCTGGCGCAGGAGGTCGAGGGCGCGGCGAACCAGCCGGGCGCGTCGGGCCGGGTGGGCGACAGTCACCCGTGCCGCGTCAGACACCATGATCGCGGTCTCCAGGAGCATCTCGCCGTTACCGCGGATCGCGGCCAGTGCGGACTGGCGTTTAGCGCACGCCTCGACGGGCCGGCCGAGTCTCTCCAGCTCGTCGGCCTGCTCGAGGCGTACGAAGGCCAGTGAGGAGGGATACGAGGTGATTCCCGGGTACTTCGCGATCATCTCCTGGCAGATGCGGCCGGCGCGCTCGAGCAGCGTGGGGTCGGGCGGAAGGCCATCCTCGTCGCGAAAGCCGGCTTGCCGCCAGAGGGCGAAGCTCTGGACGGTCTGGAGATCCAGGGAGAGAGGCAGGACCAGCTCGAGCTTGTCGCAAATATCCAGGGCCTCGGCGAGGATCGCGCGGTACTCGCGCTGGTGGAGCGCGGGGTTGGCGGCATACGCCTCGGCGAGGTTGTAGTCGACGACCGCGATCATCTTCTGGATATCCGCCGAGCGAGAGACGACGCCGCGATGGCGGCGGGCCGCCTCGTCGAGGATGGCCCGCGCATCGCGGTGGCAGGCGATTACGTCCTCCGGGCGCTTCAGGGCCGTACAGACGAAGCTCAGCTCCTCCTCGGCGAGGTAGAGCAGGCTCGCCAGGTTCATGTCGGCGGGGGTCTCGTCAAAGAGCGCGCGGTAGGTCGCGATCGCACGGCGGCCGGGCTCGACCGCCTCGGCCGGCCGCCCGTCGCCGTTGAGAACGCGCTCGAGGTAAACCAGTCCCCTGGCCAGATCGAGCCGGAGCAGGCGGTCGGGGCCGAGTCGCCGGATTGCCTCCTCGGCGATACGGATCGACGACCGGAGCGCCGCGGCGGCCTGATTCAGGTCGTGGTCGTTGTACCACGAGTTGCCGATGTTGTAATAGTTGAGCACGATGAGATGGGCGTCGCCGACAGTGCCGTTCGACGAGGCGGCAGCCAGGGATTCGAAGATGGCGTTCGAGCGAAGGGCGTAGGAACGCATCTCGGCGAGATTGCGGGCCAGGAGGACAGACCGGTGGAGGACCATGGCGAGCGTCGTTCGTGATTCGACCGAGTGGAGGCGGGCGTCGAAGGCCTCGGCCATCGCCAGCGCCCTGCGGCCGCTCTCGGCGGCCTCGGCCGCCTGGCCGGCGTCGCGCTGGACGCGTGCCAGGGCCATGTGGCCAAGAATCACCTGGATCTCGGACCCGGGATCGTCGCCCAGGGTGCGGACCAGTTCCTTGGCCTCGTGAAGGCCGAGTGCGGTCAGGGCTTTGCGGTACGGCCGCGCCTCCTCGACAGTCAGGTCGTTGTCCTCGGTGAACAGGATGTTGCGGATGGCGCTGATGGCGCGGGTGCGAGCGGCGTCGGCGCGCTTGAGGGCGGCGTCGGCGCGCTTGAGGGCGGCGTCGGCCTCGCGGCGGGCGTTCTCGGCTTGAGCGCGGGCGCGTCGGGTGTCGACCAGCGCGGCGACGGCCTTGCCACGCTCGTCGTCGGCGCGGTCGCGCTCGCTACGGGCGGCCAGCCAGAGCATGAAGAAGCTGGGGGTGCCCAGCAGGAAGATCGCCGCGAGGGCGGCGAGGGCCCGGTGGCGTGCGGTCCAGCGGACGAGCCGGGCGGCGGTGCGCACGGGCCGCGCCTGGATCGACCGGCCGTCGAGGAACCGCTGCAGGTCATCCGCCAGCTCGGCCGCCGTGGCATACCGGCGGGCCGGCTCCTTCTCGAGGCACTTCAGGCAGATCGTCTCGAGGTCGCGCGGGATCTCGGGGCGGAGCCGGGTGGGCGGGACGGGCTCGCTGCCAGTGACCAGGCGGATCGTCTCGAGGGCCGACTCGCCCAGAAACGGCGGGCGGCCGGTCAGGGCGTGGTACAGGATCGCGCCCAGGGCGTAGATGTCGGCGGCGGGCCCGGCGCGGCCGCTGTGGCCCTCGGCTTGCTCGGGCGCCATGTAGCTCGGCGTGCCCATGACCTGGCCAGAGAAGGTGCGGCCCGAGTCCGAGTCGAGCAGCTTGGCCAGGCCGAAATCGCCGACCTTGGGCACGCCGTCCTCGGTGAGCAGGACGTTCGAGGGCTTGAGGTCGCGGTGGACGACGCCGGCACGGTGGGCGAAATGGACGGCGGCAGCGAGGATGGCGACCAGATGCGCGGCCGGGCGCGGGGCCATCGGGCCAGCGGCCAGCCGGCTCGCCAGGCTGCCGCCCTCGACATATTCCAGCGACAGATATGTCCCGCCGTCGTGCTCGCCGATCGCGTGGATCCCCGCGATGTTCGGGTGGCGCAGGCGGGCGACGGCCCTCGCCTCGTCGAGGAACCGCTCGACCAGGTCGCGCTCGGCGTACCGCGCCTCGGCCAGGGTCTTGATGGCGACGGTCCGCCCCAGGCGGACGTCGCGCGCCCGGTAGACCACGCCCATGCCACCGCGCCCGATCCGCTCGAGCACCTCGTGGCCCGGGAACTCGGGCAGTGGGGTGTCCGGCTGGTCCGGCGTGGGCTGCTGCGGCAGAGCCATCAGGGCGTGCAGCCGCTTCCGCTTGGCGATCCGCTCGCGCAGGGCGCCGATCCAGCGCGGATCGTCGCCACAGAGGGTCCCCGGGTCGGGATCCTCGCCCCGGCCGTACGCCTCCTCCCAGCAGATCAACAGCTCGAGCACCGGGTCGGTCGACGACTTCCCTTCCGCAGTCGACGGAGCTTCCGCGAGCAGGCGCGCACCCTGATCCGGAACAGGACCCGAGGCCGCTTCGCGCTCCGTGTCTTCCGCCAGACCGACATCGGCCCCCTGACACATCGCCACCTCCACAACCTCGATCTCACTCGCGGTCCCAAACGCCAGGCCGGACCGGCAGCCGCACCTTTGATCCGGGCTTCTCTCGCTCGCGGCCGCCGTCGCCGTGAACGCCTGGTCCTCTGTCCTTCCGGGCCGTGGCTTGCCTCGTTGCCCGAGTTTAACCAGCAATCCTGATTTCATGAAGCCAGGAGCGATCCCCGGATTCCACTGATCGTGGTGGAGGGCCACACGCCTGGCGAGCAAAACCCACCGCTCTCTCAGCTTTTGTGCGGGAAAGATCCCTGATTGAACGGACCAGAGAACTCGCGAGCGAACAACGTGATTTGAACACCGATGAAAGAATGCCTGGGATTCCCAGTGGACATCATGGGTATTGAGTCAGCCTCGGCCGACGACGAGAACGCAGGTCGGCTGCACTTCTCCTGGTCTTCGTTCATACGGGAGACCGTCGGTCAGGCTTCCCGGCCGGGTCGGCGACCCGCGCCGAACCGAGGCGCTTCCCGGCGGCGTTGGAGACCCGCGCCGAACAAAGGCTTCTGCCGGGCCGGGATGGTGAGCCGGCATCACCCGATCCCGGCTCGCCGGGAGGCTCGACCTGCCGATCGGGACCCATTCCCAACAGGCCTTCAGACGAGAAGATCATCGAGGCCCTCCAGCCATTCCGCGAGGCGCTCGGTGGCGGCGACCCAGAGATAGCTGACCTTCCGGGGGTGCATGCCGATCAGTCGGGCGATCTCGGCCTGGGGAAGATCCGTGTAGTAGTGGAGGTCAAAAACGAGGCGTTCGTCGGCGGGCAGGTTCTCGACCTGGCGATGGAATTCGGTGAGCAGCGCCAGGCGGCCGGGTTCGAGGGACTCGTCGGCGGGCTCGTGGATGCCGGTGGAATTGCGGTTGCGGACGTCGGGATCGCGCATCCGGTCGTCGCGGCGTTTTTGTCGGGACGCCATGTCGAGCAGGACCTGGCGGACCTTGTGGGCCACGAGCCGGAGAAAATCCTCGACGGTCGGCGGCCGGGCCGTCTCGAGCGCGCGCATCAGCCGGGCCCAGCTCTCGTCGACAACGCTCTCGAGGTCATGGCGATCGCGCAGGCCGGGGAAGTCGCGATGGAACATCGTCGCGGCGATCCGGCTTAGCCGCTGGTAGGCCCGCGCGAGCAGGTCGGCGCGCGCCGCGTCGTCGCCGCGGAGCAGGCGATCGATCAGCCCCTGGAGGTCTCCGGTGGTGTCGCCGGTCATCTCGATAAGCTCCCGCGACGAGCCCGGCAGCAGGCTCGCCTTCGACCATGGTCCTTACGGCACCGGCCGCCGATCTGGGACACCCTCGCACGATCCCCCGATCGGAAAGTGGGGAAAGACCCCACTGCCTTCATCGTAATCGACCCAGGCGGGCGACGGTAGACGACCCGCCCCCGCGCCGATCCCCCACCACAAGATAGATGACGCTTGGTTGAATCCATTCGCAATGACAAAAGGCATCTTGATTATATCTGACGGAACGGCCGCTGGTTCAGGAGCGGAACACGCCGCGCAGGGTTTCCGCTCGAGGCCCGATCCGGGTCTCGCGGCGCCCTTGACACGCGACCCGGCTCCGGCACCCGAGGCATCGCCGCGTCCCCCGGTTGGGAAGTGGACCTCGCGGCAACGGCCGGCCCCGGTCGTGTTGCCGAAAATCACCACGCCCCGGGGCGAGGCGGCCGACCTACGTTTGTGATGGCGACCCGGAACGGAGCTTCCGGGCCTCCCGCCCTCGGACGCCGGCGACCGCGAGACGGAGCGGTCACGCCGCAGTCGTGCCCCTGGAAGGGACCACCCCGTTTGAAGTCGCACCCGACTCGTGGAGGGTCGAATGGTTTCCCTCCTGCGCCGAGACTGCGCGCAGCGATCGAGACGCCCGCGCGGCGCGCGGCCCGGGCTCGAAGCGGTTGAGTCCCGGCTGGTCCCCGCGCCGTTGATGCCCCTGGCCGCGGGCCCGGCGGCGATCGTCGCGGCCGCCCCGACGATCCAGCCGATGCCCGTGTCGGCGGTCGCGGTTAACGCGGCCGGGACGCCGAGCTCGGTCCATCCCGCGGCGTGGAGCCAGTCGTCTCCGTGGGGTTTCGCGCCGCAGCAGCTCGCGACGGCGTATGGTTTCAATTCGTTGAGCTTCGGATCGATCAGCGCGACGGGCGCCGGGCAGACGATCGCGATCGTGGACGCCTACGATGACCCGGCGCTGGTCGACAGCAACGCAGCGAACTTCGCCGCCAGCGACCTGGCGCGGTTCGACCAGCAATACGGGCTACCCGACCCGCCCAGCTTCGTGAAGCTGAACGAGAACGGCGGCTCGGCGCTGCCGGGCGTGGATCCGGCGGGTGCGGGCATGCCGGGAGACTGGGAGGAAGAGGAGGCGATGGACGTCGAGTGGGCGCACGCGATGGCCCCGGGCGCCTCGATCGTGCTGATCGAGTGCGCCAGCGACAGCTCGGCCGACCTGTATCAGGGGGTTCGGACGGCCGCGGCGTTGCCGGGCGTGTCGGTGGTCTCGATGAGCTGGGGCTCGGCCGAGTACGCGGGCGAGACGGGATATGACGGTGTCTTCACGACTCCGGCGGGGCATCCGGGGGTGGTGTTCGTGGCGTCGACCGGCGACCAGGGCGCGCCGGGGATCTACCCGGCGTTTTCACCGAACGTGCTGGCCGTGGGAGGAACGACGCTGACACTCTCCGCGGGCGGCGGGTATGGCAGCGAATCGGGGTGGTCCAACGGCGGCGGCGGGACGAGCCTGTACGAGCCCGAGCCGGCCTTCCAGAAGACGGTGCAGGCGACCGGGCAACGGACGATCCCGGATGTGGCGTTCGTCGCCAATCCGCAGACGGGGGCGTCGGTTTATGACTCATACGATGACGTCAATGGCGACGGCCCATGGATGAGGACCGGCGGGACCAGCCTGGCGGCTCCCGCCTGGGCGGCCCTGGTGGCGATCGCCGACCAGCGACGAGTGGCCGCCGGTGGCTCGACCCTCAATGGAGCCAGCGAGGTCCTGCCGGCGCTGTATGCGCTGCCGGAATCGGACTTCCACGACGTCACGACGGGCGGCAACGGTGCCTATCAGGCGGGGCCGGGCTACGACCAGTCGACCGGGCTCGGCACGCCCCAGGCGGGCCTGATCGGGCCGGCGCTGGCTTACGACAACCTCGCCCCCTGGCTGGCGATCAGCACAGCGCCGCCGTCGGTCGTCACCGCCGGTCAGACGTTCAACATGACGGTCGAGGTGCAGAACCCGGACGGGAGCCTGGATACCGGTTTTCTCGGGACGGTCACGATCGGCCTGGACGGCCCGCCGGCCGGTGCCGCGCTGGGCGGGGATTTAACCGTGCCAGTGGTTGGGGGATATGCCTCGTTCACGGGCTTGACCCTCACTCAGGCCGCCGACGGCTACCGGATCGTGGCGGCCTCGCAGGAGGGACCGGCGTCGGCCATGACGTCGCCGTTCCAGGTGGTCCCGTCGGCGCCGGCGCAGCTCGAGGTGGCGCCGGCGCCGACCAGTGGAGGGGTATCGGTCACGGTCGTGGACGGGTACGGCAATGTCGAGACGACGTACACCGGCAGCGTGACCGTCAGGTGGGGCGGCAACTCCCGCTCGTCCCGGGCCGCCAGGTTTCGCCACGACCGATTCCTCGGGACGGCCAGCGCGGGGGTAGTGACCTTCGAGCATCTCGAGCGGGCCGCGAAGGCGCGCCGGCTGGTGCTCCAGGCGAGCGCGGACGGGCTCACGACGTCGGCCGTGCTGGGGCGGTCGGGGAAGGCGATGGTCCTCGTCAAGCCAGAGCAGGGGCGCGGTCAGGCTCGCCAGGCGCCGGGGCATCGGCGGGCGCGATGAATACGTCGCTCGATCTGGATTCGAACGGCCTGCTGAACCGTCGGGAGGAATTGGACGGGACATTCGAGACGGCCTATACTTCCAGCCTGGGCTGGCCGGCGCTCTGCCGTATAAGAGGCCTGAGGAAATGGGGACAGGCACCAAAGACTCGGAGCCCGTCCCCATTTCCTCAGGGCTTGCAATCTCGCCGGCTGTTCGATTGTCCCCGTGGCTCGAGATCGAGCGTCCCGTGTCGTCCCGCATGATCGCCCTGTTCAAGCCGTACGACGTCCTCTGCCAGTTCACGGACGCCGAGGGGCGCGCCACGCTGAAGGCGTTCGTGCCGATGCCGGGGATCTATCCGGTCGGGCGGCTGGATCGCGACAGCGAGGGGCTGCTGCTGCTCACCGATGATGGTCCGCTGGCCCACCGGTTGACGGATCCGCGCTATGGCCATCCCCGCGCCTACCTGGTGCAGGTCGAGCGGATCCCTGGCGATGAGGCCCTCGAACACCTGCGGCGCGGGGTCGTTCTGAACGATGGCCCGACGTTACCGGCGGAGGTCGAGCGGCTGGACGAGCCGCCCGAGCTCCCCGAGCGGCCGGTCCCGATCCGGTTCCGCAAGTCGGTGCCGACCACCTGGTTGCGTTTGACGCTCCGCGAGGGCCGCAACCGCCAGGTGCGCCGGATGACGGCCGCCGTCGGACATCCCACCCTCCGGCTGGTCCGGGTCGCCATCGGGCCGATCGAGCTCGGCAACCTCTTGCCCGGGCAGTGGCGTGACCTGACGGAGGCGGAACGACAGGCTCTTGAGGAGAGCCGCGGTCCGTCCCGGGCGCCGAGGCGGGCGCCACCGTCTCGACGCGGCCGGCAGAATCGGAAGCGGCGCAGGTCGTGACCGGGTCCCCGTCCGCCAGCTCTGATCAATAGGGGAATTCGTCGCACCTCAAGGGAGGCGCAAAGCAGGGTCCGAGCCGCTCTTGGGGCGATCGGCCTGCCCAGGCCCCATATTTTTTTCTTCGCACCCCTGGTTTTTCGGGCCCCGACCGGTGTACAAATCAAATAACCGGAAGTC
>JAKAUH010000430.1 GCA_021818605.1 Planctomycetota bacterium | reverse complement strand
AGGCTGACGGCTCCCGCCCCCTCATCCGCCTCGCCGCCGGCAAGGGCTGATGATTCCCCCCCTCCATCCCCGGCCCCATCGACGCAGCATCCGTCCCGGTCGATCCCGCTTGTGTGATTTTCGCCCGCAACTCCCGACCCCGCGGCCAGTTCAGCCGTACCACACAGGTCGGAATCACTCGTATGCAGGATCGAAGACTGACGCATCGACTCCGCCAAAACCGCCAGACGTGACCAACTCGACATTCCAGGCCATCGTTTAATGTAACTGACAGGGTCCTGGTTTGCCCGCTACAATCCTGCGTCATCTTACCCGAACCTGCCAGTCATCCCATTTTTAAACCTCCGACTTCGCGGCATCCGCGAGATCGCCGTTTTCGTCAAACTTCTCGCATCTAAAAAAGCGGGACGAGGATTTGACAATCTGGCGTGCCACTGCTTAAGATCGACCGCGTTCTAGTTGCAATGTCGCAACAAGAGCATGTCATGGCCCTTCATGAGAAGGGCATCTCTTGCAGGGAGTATGAGACGGATGGCGATGGCGACGAAGATGTCCGGGCATTGCCGGGTGGCTCGCGCGATGAGACGTCATGGATGCGAGGGCGCGTGCCAGACCGAGGGATTGCGGGTTCGCGGTTCTGCGGGCAGCGTTGCCCGCTGGACTCGAAGTTCGAGATCATCCAGAACGGGAGTTGATGTCGATGAAAGCGGCACAGACACCTCGACGTGACGGCCGACGCGGTGGTTCGACGAACGGCGGTGCGGCGTCGGCGGACACGTCTCCGACCCTGACGCGGGAGGAGCTCGTCAGCCTGGCGGCGCGGATCGCGACAGGCGATGTGGCAGCGAGGAACATCGTGGTGAAGGCGCACATGCACCTGGTCGAATTGATCGCCGCGATGTACCTCAACAGGGGACTGACGCAGGAGGACCTGATCGGGGAGGGCAATCTGGGACTCATTCGCGCCGCGCAGGGCTACAATCCGGCGCAAGGCACGGCCTTCAACACCTACGCGACCTACTGGATCAAGGAAGCGATCCTCTCGGCGCTGACGCGGACCGCGGCGACGATCCGTCTGCCAGCCAACGTCGCCAGACTGCTTGGCCGTTGGCGGCACGCCGAGCGCAAGCTGACCCGTCTCGGCGGCGAGACCCCGACCTTTGATGAGGTTGCCGACGCCCTGAGCCTCGACCCGTCCGAGCGGATGCAGATGTCCCGCATCCAGCTCGCCGGGCGGATGAGAGTCGGTAGCCTCCCCCACGACCGACTGAGCTGGGAATGCGGCTCCGCCCTGGCCCGACGGACTCGGGCCGAGGAATGGCTGGAGAACCAGGACGAGCAGGCTCTGGTCTTCCGCCGCCTCGAGGGCCTCGGCGGCCTCGAACGCCATGCCGTCGTGCTCCGCTTCGGCCTCGCTGGCGAGTCCCCCAAGAGCTACACCGACATCGGCACCCAGCTTGGCGTGACCAAGGACGCCGTTCGCAGGATGACCCTCGTGGCCCTCGAGAAACTCAGCCGAGCCTCAAGCGCCGGCTGACCACGGCTCCTCTGGAGTCGCACCGGCAGGCAGCCGCCACCGAGGTGCCGGTCGGCCGGGACATTCTCGCTCTCTTCCCGATTCGAAAGGTTCCTCATTCTTAATCGTTCACCAATCCTCCGCTTTCTTCCCGGGCCGGCAGATGCCCATCCCGCATCCGCCGGCCGGCAATCTCTTCTCGATTCGTCCATGCGACGCTCCACAGGGACTCCAACTCACTGATGATGTTCATCCAGTCGTACCGACCACCTTCCAGATCCACGGCGACGCACGAACGTCGCCCTATCTCGAAATCCGCGAGAGGACGTACTTGCGGTTCTGACCCCGAGCGACTAGATTGCAAGGACTGAATTACAGGAATGGCCGGCCGCGGTCGATGATCGACCTGAGGGCGACCGGCCCGTGATCGCCAGTCAATCGTCCAGGGAATGTCCTGTTCCAGTCGCCGGGGTTCTGTCCCTCCCATGGATCTGCCGTTTCGCCGGGTTGCGAGCCGTTCCAGGATCGCGGCAGGATTCCTGCTGGCGGCCGCGTACGCGCTGACCTCGGCGGAGGCCCGCGCCGGGTGTACCCATCCGTGGATCGCAGCCGCCGGCTCATCGACTGCCGTCGATCGCCTGTCGATCCTCGATGACCCGCTCGCGCCGGTCGGCGATCCTGCAGGCCGCCAGCCATCGCGATCCCCGTGTGCCGGCGGCGCCTGTTCCCAGGCCCCGCAGGTCCCGATCGCGCCGGTCCATCCCGCTCCGCAACTCCGCGACCACTGGGGCGCACTGGCCGTCGCCACCCCCCCGGCAATCCCCTCAACGCGTTTCCGCCCCACGCCCACCGAGGTCCCGCATCCCAGCCTTTCGACCAATCCCCTCGAGCGCCCTCCTCGCTGAACGCCAGCTCGGTTCTCCCACAGCACGATGTCGCCGGTGCATTGTCGCTGCGCCCGTCGCCAGGCGAGCCGTCGACTTCGAAACAAACCAGGCGTCCTCGCCTCCTCGCGCGGTACTCCGGTGCGCGTTGTGACCTCTGAATAACATCGCCATGCGCCATCGAGCGCCCGGCCGCCACATCCTCGCGCTCGTCGGTCTGGCCGGATCGGCCCCGCGTACCCGCGCGGGCCGGTGCTCATCCCGCAGCCTGCGAGGTTCCGTGCTCCCGACCGAGCTTTTCATCCCATAATGCATCGCCCTCATTCGCTGCGATCCTTCGTCTCCACCGCTGCGATCCTTCGTCTCCCCGGAGTTCCTGGACATGAACAGGCCAAGGTCTGGCTTCACCCTGATCGAGTTGCTCGTCGTCATCGCCATCATCGCCGTCCTGATCGCGCTCCTGCTCCCAGCCGTGCAGTCGGCCCGCGAGGCCGCCCGGCGGGCCCAGTGCACCAATAACCTCAAGCAGGTCGGACTTGCTTGCAGCAACTACATGACCACCTTCAGGTGTCTGCCATTCGGCAAGGGGCCGAGCTACAACCTGATCATCACCGGGACGCAATACTACGCCCGATGGTCGACTTACAGCCAGCTCCTCATGTACATCGAGCAGGGCACCCTGTTCAACAGCATCAACTTCCACCTGGCGCCCGAGACGCCCGGCATGGCCGGCGACGTCCCGTTCATGCCGCCGTACCAGAACAACCAGCGGCAGAATGCGACGGCATCGCGAATCCAGGTGGCCACATTCCTCTGCCCCACGGATGGCGCCCAGCCGCCGTCGGACTGGCCCGGCGCCAACAGCTACCTGGGCAACATGCAAACCTGGGCCTGCGACCTCGGGGACCAGAATCCCTCGATTGTCGCACCGTCCGCGATACCGCGTGGGATTTTCTACTACTGGAGCTCAGTCCGACCCGCGAGCATCACGGACGGCCTGAGCAATACCGCATTCTTCAGCGAGAAACTCCGCGGCACTGGAATAGCCGACGGGGATGCTCGATCCGACTCCCTTATCATGCCGTCCCCCACCAGCCTGAATGCCACCTACCTGACCTGCACCAGCACGCCGACGACCGCGTTGCGGCTGACCCATGCCCAGGGAGCGAGCTGGGTGATGGGAGAGATGTGCTGCACCCAGTACAACCACGTGTCGACGCCCAACACCAAGACCTGCGCGGGCCTCGGCTTCGCCGACAACAACATGGCAAACATGCCGATGCAAGTTCCCCCCTCGAGCAATCATCCCGGCGGCGTCAACGTCCTCTTCGGCGACGGTAGCGTCAAGTTCATCAAGAGCAGCGTCTCCCTCGTCACCTGGCGGGCGCTCGGGACCCGGAACGGCGGCGAGGTCGTCTCCTCGAACTCCTATTGATGAGGATTTTCATCATGGCTCTTTCATTCATGCGTCCCGGGCTTTGCCTTGGCCTCCTGTTCCTCCTTCTGCCCGCTGCTGGCTGCAACAGCCGCACCATCGATGCCCTGCCGCCGACAGCCGACGCGCGCGGCGCCCTCGAGACCGCGCTGAAGGCCTGGCGCGACGGCGCAAAGCCGGGGACGATCTCGGGCACCGAGCCCGTCGTTCAGGTCGTGGATACTCCCTGGGGCCAGGGCGAGCGCCTCAAGTCCTTCGAGATCCTCGACGAGGACCGGACCGCCTCGCAGCTCAGATTCTCGGTCCGGCTGGCTCTGGCGAAGCCAGAGCGCGTCCAGGAGGTGAACTACTACGTGCTCGGGCGCGGGCCGGTGATGATCTTCCGCGAGGAGGACTATCTGCGGAACATCAACATGGAAGACGGGCCACGGCTGAGCAAGACCACAAGGCCGGGTTGGCGCAGGGGGAGATAAGGCGATCGACATGACCAGGCGAAGCCCCATGAATCCGACCGTGTCACCGACGCGATGGCGGCGGTGGCTGGCCGTCGCCATCCTGGCGATCGTCTGCCCGGCGTGCGGCCCGGGTTCGGCGACGAGCCCGGCGCCGCGGCGGCTTCTCCCCGACCCGCGGGTCGCCCGAGGCGCCCTCGAGGCAGCCCTGGAAGAATGGCGGACCTCGCCGCAGACCGACACCGCGGCGGCCCATGGCCGGTCCCTGATCTTCGTCGACCAGCAACGGCAGCCAGGGCAGAAACTGCGCAGCTTCAAGGTCCTCAGTTCGTCCGAAGTCGACAACCGATGGCGCTTCGTAGTCCGCCTCGATCTGACCGACCCCGACGAATCCATCCTCGCCCCGTACTATGTTTTCAACCGCAGCCCTATCTGGGTCTATCGTGGCGAGGATTTCGACATGATGATGAACATGGACATGGCGCCGGAAACCGTACCGCCACCGGCCGATCCGGCGAAGGCCGCCGGCCCGCCCGGGGTACGCTCAGATCCTCGCGATTCCGGAGCCACCGACGAGGAGGGGCAGAGAAGGCCCGGAATTGACCGCGAAAAACGCGAAATGCGCGAACAGGAGAAGCGATCGAGCCAACGCCAAACGGAGTTTTCATCCCATTTCATTTTCGCCTATTTCGCGTATTTCGCAGTGAATTCCAGAATTCCAGGCATGTGAGTTGATCAGTCCAGGGTCCGCCCGATACACCGGCCGGTCCGTCGTCGAGGGAGGATTCAAGTTGTTACCCCGTTCGCAGCCCACCCCCAACATGGACGGCCCGCCATCCCGTAGCGGGACGGTCGGCCGGCCCGGCACCTGGATGGGATCGGCCATCCGGATGGCCGAGGTGCGCCTGCGAATCCCGATCGTGCTGATCGCCGCCGCGCTCGTCATGGGTCGGTGGGACTCGATCCGCAACCACTGGGACCGCCTCACTCACCCGATGATCGCCGAGAATACATTCAAGCGCCCGGTCTCGAGCGACACCGAGTATTTCTGCCCAATGGATCCGGGCGTCGTCTCCAACGGGCCCGGCCGGTGCGGTGTCTGCAACATGGCACTCGTCCGCCGCCGGCGCGGCGATGCCGTGATGCTGCCGGAGGGCGTTCTCGCCCGGATGCAGCTCACGCCCTATCGCATCCAGCTCGCGGGCATTCAGACCACCCCGATCGGCTACCGATCACTCCGCCGCGAGGCAACGGCCTCGGGGCTCATCGCCCGCCAGGAAGAATCCGCCACGGCGACAGTCGAGATCCCGGCGCGCCTGGCTCCCTGGATCGCCGAGGGACAGCATGTGGAGGTGAGCTGCACCGACCTTGTCCCCATCGGGCCATTCGCCGGTCGGATCCGATCGCAGGCTCGCAACTTCGAGCAGGGGCGCACGTTCGCGCGCGTGACCGTCGCGATCGACGATCCGCCACCGGCTCTCGTCGCCGGGACGATCGCCGAGATTCACTTCCATACGGACGTCGCGTCCCTCGACCCCTTCCGCGCCCAGCCGAGCAATCCTCCTCCGCGCGGACGGCGCGAGCCCAGCCTGTTTTATGTCTGCCATGACCACCCCGAGACGATCGCACTCGAGGCCGGACGTTGCCCGGCCGACGGCAAGAACCGGATGTCCCGTGCACTCGGTAACCTGGAGCGAATCCGGTGGTGGTGCCCGATGCATCCGGATGTCCAGGCCGACGAGCCGGGACGGATCTGCCAGCAGTGCGGCGGCATGACCCTCCAACCGCGGATCGTCTACTTCGCGCCGCCGGGCCAGGTGCTGGCCGTGCCCCAGTCGGCGGTCGTCGACACCGGCGCACGGACGGTCGTCTTCGTGGAAAGCATGCCCGGCATGTTCGACGGCGTTGAGGTCCAGCTCGGACCGCGCTGCGGCGACTTCTACCCGATCATCCACGGCCTCGAGCCGGGCCAGGCCGTCGCCATCTCGGGAGCGTTCCTGCTCGACGCCGAGACCCGGTTGAACCCCAGCCTCGCCGCCGCCTACTTCGGCGCGGCTCACAGGGATCATGAGGCGGCAACGACTCCGGCGCCCGAACCGACCGTGACAGTCCGCCAGCCCGACGCCAGCGCCGCTCCACCCTCGGGTCTGAGCCCGGCCGATCGCGCGCTCGCCGATCGCCAGCAGACCTGCCCCGTCACGGGTAAGAAGCTCGGCTCGATGGGAACACCCAGGCGGGTGGAAGTCTCCGGCCAGGTCGTGTTCCTCTGCTGCAAGGGGTGCGAGGCCACTTTGCGGAAGGATCCGGAACGCTACCTCGCAAAGCTCCCAGGTGCGGGCCGAGGGCACCGATGATCGAAGGAATCATCACCTATTCCGTGCGCCATCGGAACGTGGTGATCGTCGCCGGGGTGATCCTGGCGGGGCTGGGCATCTGGGCCGCGTGGGACACACCCGTCGACGCGATCCCGGATCTCTCCGAGAACCAGGTGATCGTGTTCACCGAGTGGCCCGGTCATGGTCCTCGCGAGATTGAGGATCAGGTGACGTACCCGCTGACGCTCGGCCTGCGCGCTCTGGCTGGTATCCATGTCGTCCGGTCCTCGAGCGACGTCGGGTTCTCGACGATCAGCGTGATCTTTGACGATCGCGTCCCCGCCGCCGAGGCGCGGCGGCTCGTGGTGGAGCGGCTGGGCGCCATCCGGGGCGGGCTGCCGGAGGGAGTCATGCCGACGGTCGGCCCCGATTCGCCGGCGACCGGCCAGATCTACTGGTACGCGCTGGAAGGCGGCGGGCTGGACCTCGGCCGGCTCCGATCGATCCAGGACTGGTACGTCCGGCCGCAGCTCGGATCGGTGCCTGGCGTCGCCGAGGTCGCCTCGGTCGGCGGCTTCCAGATCGAGTATGAGGTGGCCATCGATCCCGGGCGTCTGCGCCTCTTCGGCGTGACGATCAGGGAGATCGTCGACGCGATCGCATCGTCCAACGTGGCGGCGTCCGGGCACGTTATCCAGAAAGGGAATGCCGAGTACGTGGTGCGTGGTGTCGGGTGGTTGGGATCCTCGAAGACACCCGGAAACGACTCGTTCGACCCGAAGCGAGTGATCTCGGACCTCGAGAACGTGGTGCTGCCGGCGCGCGGTGGAGGAACCATCCGGCTCGCGGATGTTGCGCGGATCGCTCAGGCGCCCGGCTTCCGCCGCGGCGTGCTCGAGATGGACGGCAACGAGGTCACCGGCGGCGTGATCCTGATCGCCCGCGACGAGAACCCGCTCGAGGTGACGCGGCGGATCAAGGCCAGAATCGCCGAGGTTCAGGCCGGTCTGCCGGAGGGCGTGCGAATCGTCCCGTTCTACGACCGGACGCCGCTCATCGAGGGTGCCATCGACACGGTCACGACGACGGTGGTCGAGGGCATGATCTCGGCCACGCTCTGCGTGCTTTTGATCCTGCGGCATCTGCGCACCTCGCTGGTGATCGCCGGCATCCTGCCGCTGGCGGCGCTGTCGTCGTTCCTCCTGCTGGCGATCCTGCGGCGCACGGGCATTCTCGACGTGCCGGC
>JAKAUH010000454.1 GCA_021818605.1 Planctomycetota bacterium | reverse complement strand
CGCACGCAGCTCACGAACATGCCCGCTTTGCGGCCCGGTACAGGCGGGCGCGGCGGCGACCCGCCGATCGCGATTCGACGGCCTCCTCGACCACGCCGGCTGCGAGCGCCCAGCGGCGGAAGGCGCTGGGATCGAGCCGCTCGCCGCGGATGGACTCGTTCAGCCGGCGCAGGTCGTCCATGGCAAACCGCCTGGGCAGGTAGCCGAACGCCGACGCCGAAAGCTCGAACCGGCACCGCAGCCGCTTCCTCGCCGCCGCAATGACCTCGGAATGGTCGAAGGCCAGGTTCGGTAGCGCATCGAGCGGGAACCAGCGGACGTTGGCGGCGTCGGAGGCGGCCTTCGGGCTCAGGCGATCGGGATGCACGAGAGTATAGTATCCGACAGTGACGAAGCGCCCCCGCGGGTCGCGGCCGGGCCGGCCGAAGGCGCCGAACGGCTCGATCTCGACGTCCGTCACGCCGGTCTCCTCCTCGAGCTCGCGGCGGGCACAGACCTCCAGATCCTCGTCTTCCTCGAGCAATCCGCCGGGCAGTGCCCAGTCGCCCTGGAATGGCGGATTCCCGCGCTGGATGAGCAGGATCTCGAGAGCGCCCTCACGGATCGTGAAGATGGCAACGTCGGTCGTCATTGTCACCTTCGGCAGTCGGAAAGCGGCCAAGGCGGACCTCCCTCGCTTGCGCCGTCGGGTCGGATGGCGGAAATGCGCGGCCATCCGTCGCGCGTGCACCATCGTATTCCCGGCAGGCCGCGCATCCAACCGGCCGGCGTCCTCGACCAGGCGCCGGCGGGTCGCGGGGCGGCGCGGGGCGGCGCGGCGCTTCGGCATTGCGGCCGATCGCATCCGCACGGTATTGGTAGACGGGCGAACCCTGCGGGGATTGCACCGACCGTGATCGAGGACAGACGACCGACGACCGACGACCGACGGGGGCCGGGAGTGACGCTGCGAATCCGACGAATTGACTGTGCCAGCGACGACGCCGAACGGGCGATCGCCGCGCTGCGGGCCGAGCTGAGCCCCAGGGGGAACGTTGTCAGCCCCGAGGGGCGGGCGCGGACGATCGCCGCCTTCGGCGAGCCACTCGAGCCCTGGCAGGTCGTCGCGCGGATCTGCGACGACGTCGCCGCGCGCGGCCTCGACGCCGTGCTCGACCACGGCCGCCGGCTCGATGGCGTCGAGCTCGATCCAGGCAAGATCCGCGTGTCGGCCGACGAGCTGGAGGACGCCTATCGCCAGGCCGACCGGACTTACATCGAGACGATCGGACGCGTCCAGGCGAACATACTCGCCTATCAGAAGGCGATCCTGCACCGGGATGTCCGGACGACGCCGGGCGCCGGGATCGAGCTTGGCCTTTTGTATCGTCCTCTGCGACGGGCCGGCATGTGCGTCCCCGGCGGCGCCGCGGCCTATCCATCGAGCCTGTTGATGACCGTCGTTCCCGCGCAGGCCGCGGGCGTGGCCGAGATGGCCGTGATCGTCCCGCCCACGAAGTTCGGCGGCTTCAACGTGGATATCCTCGCCGCCTGCCGCGCGCTGGGGGTCACCGAGGTCTACCGGATCGGCGGGGCTCAGGGCGTGGCGTCGCTGGCATATGGGCTGGCCGCAGTCGGGCTCGAGCCGGTCGACAAGATCGTCGGGCCGGGGAACCTGTTCGTCGCGCTCGCCAAACGGCATGTATACGGCACGGTGGACATCGACAGCATCGCCGGGCCGAGCGAGGTCGTCGTCATCGCCGACGGCACGGCCCGGCCGCGGTATCTGGCCGCCGACCTGATCAGCCAGGCGGAGCACTCGCCGGGCGCGAGCATCCTGATCACGTGGGACCCGTCGCTGATCGACCGGGTCGTCGCCGCGCTGGAGGACCAGCTCGCCCGCCTGAGCCGCGGCGACCTGGCGCGCGACAGCCTCGAGCGGTTCGGCGCCCTGGTGCTGGCCCGCGACGAGGCCGAGGCGGTCGCGCTGTCGAACCGGATCGCGCCCGAGCACCTGCACGTCTCGACGGCCGACCCGGCGCGGTTGGTCCCCCGCTTGACCGACGCCGGCGCGATCTTCCTGGGCCACGACACGCCGGTCGCTGCGGGCGATTACGCGGCGGGGCCGTCGCACGTGCTGCCGACCGGCGGCACCGCACGATGGGCCTCGGGTCTGTCGGCGAATGACTTCGTTCGCCGATCGAGCCTGATCGCGCTGTCAAAGGAGGGCCTGGCGGCACTGGCGCCCGACATCCGCCTGCTGGCCGACCGCGAGGGCCTGTCGGCGCATCGGCTGAGCGTCGACCTGCGGCTCGAGAGCAACGGCGAGGGCGCCGGGGAGACCTCGGCATGAACCCCGACGACAGGCCAGCCCGCGCGACCTGCGCGATCCGACCGGTCACACCCGACGACATGGAACTGCTGGCGAACCTGGTCCGCGAGCTGGCGATCTACGAGAAACTGGAGGATCAGTCGAAGGCCACCGCGGACGACTTCCGCCGGAACCTGTTCGGCCCGCGGCCGGCGGCCGAAGCGGCGATTGTCGAGGTGAATGGCGAGCCGGCCGGCTTCGCGCTCTGGTTCACGAGTTTCTCGACGTTCCGTGGCCAGCCGGGGATCTATCTCGAGGACGTCTTCGTTCGCCCCGAGTACCGCGGCCGGGGGATCGGCAAGACGATCCTGTCGTGGCTGGCGCGGCTGGCGGTCGACCGCGGCTGCGGCCGGCTGGAGTGGGCCGTGCTCACCTGGAACGAGCCGGCGATCGGCTTCTACCGCTCCCTGGGCGCCCGGCCGATGGACGAGTGGACCGTCTACCGGCTCGATGAGGAGCCGTTGCGGAGGCTGGCGTCGGTCTCCGGCGCCGGCAAGAGCGCGACCACACGCGAGAGGAAGTGATCCGCATGACCCGCTACTTTCGCCCGAACGTCGCGCGGATGGCCGGCTATGTGCCCGGCGAGCAGCCGCGCGACGGTGGGTTCATCAAGCTGAACACGAATGAGAACCCGTATCCGCCGTCGCCGCGGGTCAAGGAGGCGATCGTCGCGACGTTGACCGACCGACTACGGCTCTACCCCGACCCTATGTCGACCGCGTTCCGCCAGGCCGCGGCGAAGCTGCACGGGATCGAGCCCGAGATGATCCTCGCGGGTAATGGGTCGGACGATGTGCTCACGATCGTGACCCGCGCGTTCGTCGGGCCGGGCGATCCGGCGGCCTACGCCACGCCGAGCTACCTGCTGTATTCCACGCTGATCCAGCTCCAGGACGGCCGCGCGGTGTTGCTCCCCTACTCGTCCGAGTGGACGCTCGACCTCGCCGACCTGGCGGTGCCGGGACTGAAGCTCGTCTACATCGCCAATCCCGACAGCCCCTCGGGCACCGCGATGCCCCGCGAGCGGATCGCCGAGATCCTCCGGACCGCCGACTGCCCCGTGCTCGTTGACGAAGCCTACGGCGATTTCGCCGATTCGCGGTATCACTGCATCCCCCTGCTCGGCGACCATCCCAACCTGATCGTCTCGCGGTCGTTCAGCAAGGGCTATAGCCTGGCCGGCATCCGCCTGGGCTACCTGGCCGCCTCGGCCGAGATGGTCGAGCATCTGGTCAAGGTGAAGGACTCGTACAACTGCGATCTGCTCAGCCAGGCCGCGGGCGTCGCCGCGCTCGAGGACCAGAGTTACCTCGCGCAGACCCGCTCGAAGGTCCAGGCCACCCGCGCACGGCTCGGCGACGCGCTCCGCTCGCTCGGGTACAATGTGCCCGAGAGCCAGTCGAACTTCGTCTGGGCGACTGGCGGCCCCGCGCCGTCGCGTGAGACCTTCCAGCGGCTCAAGGAACGGCGGATCCTCGTGCGACTGATGAGCTACCCCGGCTATCCCGAGGGCCTGCGGGTGAGCGTCGGCACCGACGACGAGATCGACCAGTTCCTCGAGGCGTTGCGTCAGGTGATCTGATCTCATCAAATCGAATACCCCACGGGATTCACCGTTGTCGAGGGACCTGCATTGAGCGACCCCAGGCGAGCCGCCGAGATCGTGCGGAAGACCCGCGAGACTGATATCCGTCTGGCACTCGTGCTGGACGGCCGGGGCCAGGCCGACGTCAAGACGGGGGTCGGGTTCCTCGACCACATGCTCGAGCTGTTCGCCCGGCACGCGCTTGTGGATCTGACCGTCGCCTGCACGGGCGACCTGCACGTCGACGCCCACCACACCACCGAGGACGTCGGCATCTGCCTGGGCCAGGCGATCGACCGGGCGCTGGGCGACCGCGCCGGGATCCGCCGGTATGGTCATGCCGTGCTACCGATGGACGAGACGCTGGTGACGATCGCGGTCGATCTGGGCGGGCGGCCCTACTGGGTCTGGAACGTCACGATGCCGACCGAGCGCGTCGGCGAGTTCGATAGCGAGCTGGCCGCCGACTTCTGGCAGGCGGTCGCCACCCAGGGGCGGATGAACCTCCACGTCTTGCTCCACCATGGCCGCAACACGCACCACGTCATCGAGGCGATCTTCAAGGGCGCGGCACGGGCCCTCCGTCAGGCGCTCGAGCTCGACCCGCGGGATTCGGGGATCCCCTCGACCAAGGGGACGCTCTGACTATCGTTTGTGGTCCGTGGTCCGTTGTTCGCTGTCACGGACGGCCCGGGAAGTCGGCCGATCATCGTTCCTTTACGATTGACGGATTGGGGTGACATGACGACGAGCACGAAGCGATCGAGGATCGGACTGGCCGTCAACGCCGGGCTCGTGCTGCTGGCGTTCGGGCTGCTCGGCCTGGTGATCTGGCGAAACCGGAACAAGCTCGGCGATGTCTTCGGCCGTCCGCTCGACTGGCGGCTCTTTGCCCTGGCGCAGGCGATCTTCCTGGTCTCGATGCTGTCGACGTTCGTGCGCTGGTATCTGCTGGCACGGGTGGTTGACCCGCGATTCTCGCTGCGGGCGGCGCTTTTGCTGGGCTTCATCGGCAACGTCTTCAACATGGTCATTCCGGGCGCGGTCGGGGGCGACCTGATCAAGGCGGCATATCTCGTCAAGATGCACGTGAAGAAGACGCAGGCGATCGCCTCGATGGTGATCGACCGGATCATCGGTCTGCTGGCGCTCTTCACGCTGGCGACGGTGGCCGGCGCACTCGTCTGGAGCACCATTCCGAGCGAGGTCCGGCCGCTGATCGTGGCGGCCTGGGTCGCGACCGGGCTGGGCTTTCTGTTGCTGGCGGCGATCTTCGCCCAGGTGTTCACCCGGATATTCCCGGGGGTCGCGCATGGGCCCTCCCGGCTGGCACTGGTCGTGACCGAGCTCAAGGAGATGTCGTCGACCTACCGGCGGCGGCTGGATATGGTCGCGGCCTGCGGGATCATGTCGCTGGCCAGTCATTCGCTGAACGTGGTGGCGTTTTTCCTCGTCAGCCGGATGCTGTTCCCGTCGCTGACGACGACGCTGGCCCAGCACTTCTTGATGGCGCCCCTGACGCTGTTCACCATGGCGGTGCCGATGCCGTTTGGGGCGCTGGGGCTCAGCGAGGAGGTCGGCGACCAGCTCTTCAAGCTGGTGGGTCATCCCAGTGGCGGCCTGGCGATGATGGGGTTCCGCGTGCTGATGTACGGCGGCGCGCTGGTCGGAGCGATCGTCTACCTCACGCGGATCAAGGAAGTGCGCGGCCTGACGGCCGAGGCGCATCAGATCGAGGAGGAGTTGGGCGAGGGGGAGCTGGAGAACGATGGCGGCGAAGAATGAGCGCGGACCCGCCACTCGGAGTCGTCAGGCCGCTCCCCGATGGCAGGGCGGATGGAGTCTGGAAAGGCTATGAAGCGACCTGGGGCGCGGTCGCGTCGGTGGTGAGGTTCGCCCGGAAGATTTCGCCGAGCACCGCAAGAATACCGCCGACGTTATCGAGAAAGAGCCGGGTGCGGTCGATCATCAGCATTTCGGCCTCGAAGCGGAGGAACTGCCAGACCTCGCCGCTGGTGACGCAGCCGTGGACGTGCAGGTGTCCCAGGCCGGCCCGCTCGTTGAAGACCCGCGCCCCCACCATCTGCGCCGCACACTGGACCAGCGAGGCCTCCAGGTCCCCCTTCTTGGCCTCGAGCACCGTGATCAACGGGGCCTTCAGCCGCGGCAACGGGGGCGTAAGCGCGACGATGTAGTCGCATTCGCCCGCGAGCCCGCGGGCCGGGTCGACGTCGAGCCTCTGGCCGGAGTAAATCGCCAGCTCGGATGCTGTTAGCTCGCTGGCGGCCATCAGGATCGGCACGACCAGGAATTCGGATCGGGCCTTCTCGCTGACCAGGGCCGCGACATGCTGCCCACGGTCCAGGTAGTCGCGAAGCCAGTTGGCGACCGGAACCGGGCGGAGCCCAGGGAACAGTTCAACCGGCCGCGAGACCAGCGCGAAGGACGACTCCGCCGCTTCCAGGCTGAAATCCTCGTAGGCCATTCCCGCCCACCTCGATCGATAAGCGCGTCGGTCCATGGTAGAACTCACCACCCGCCGAGCCCCTTTGAGAATACCAGAAGCGCCCCGAAGCTTCTTCGGATGACTGCTCCATCGCGATCCCGCGTCCGTTGGCTTATGATGATCTCCTCGGGGCGGCCGACGGGCCGCCGCTCGCCCAGGACGGCCATCGATCGCGGAGCCTGATCGACCGATGCGACGACATCCCTTCGCAAAACCCGCCATCGCGGCACTGGGGCTGACCCTGGCAATCGCCGCTGTGTCCGCCGGAGCCAGAGCCGGCGACGGCGACGACGACGGTGACCGGCCCGACTCGCCCCTGGACCGGGCCCTCGCCGGGATCGAGCCGGGGCGGATCCTCTCGCACATCAAGGTCCTGGCCTCCGACGAGTTCGACGGACGCGGTCCGGGGACCGAGGGCGAGCGGAAGACAGTCGCCTACCTGACCGAGCAGTTCCGCTCGATGGGCCTGAAACCCGGCAATCCGGATGGCACCTACGTTCAGAATGTGCCCCTGGTCGGGTTCCGCGCGACGAAGGTCGTCGGGAGCTTCTCCACCCGCGGCGGCCCGATCCCCCTGACGTTTCCCGAGGACCTGGTCGCCATCTCGCGGCGGATGGAAGACACGACCAAGGTCGAGGGCTCCGACGTCGTCTTCGTGGGCTACGGCATCGTGGCACCGGAATACGGCTGGGATGATTACAAGGGCCTGGACGTCCGCGGCAAGACGCTGCTCATGCTCGTCAATGACCCGCCTGTTCCCGACCCGAACGATCCGTCACGGCTCGACTCGTCGGTGTTCAAGGGCCGCGCGATGACGTACTACGGGCGCTGGACCTACAAGTACGAGATCGCCTCGGAAAAGGGAGCGGCCGCCGCGATCCTGATCCACGAGACCGGGCCGGCCGGCTATCCGTTCGAGGTCGTCCGGGGAAGCTGGAGCCGCGAGAACTTCGACATCGCCCAGGATCGGCCCAAAGGCGCCGCTGGCGGCCAGACGCCCGACCGGGTCGCCGTCGAGGGCTGGATCACCGAGGCGAGGGCCTGCGACCTGTTGCGGGCGAGCGGGCACGAGCTGGATGCGCTCAAGAAGTCCGCGGCGACACGGGAATTCCGCCCGGTGCCGCTCGGGTGCACGGCCCGGTTCGAGATCGCCAACACGATGCGCGAGGTGAAGTCGCAGAACGTCATCGCCCGGCTCGAGGGCTCGGACCCGAAGCTGAAGGACGAGTACCTGGTTTACACCGCGCACTGGGACCACCTGGGCCGCGACCCCGCGCGGCAGGGCGACCAGATCTTCAACGGCGCCGCCGATAATGCGTCGGGAGTCGCGGCGGTGCTCGAGATCGCCCGGGCCTTCACCTGGATCGACCCGGCTCCGCGTCGCTCGATCCTGTTCCTCTCGGTAACGGCCGAGGAGCAGGGTTTAAT
>JAKAUH010001049.1 GCA_021818605.1 Planctomycetota bacterium | reverse complement strand
ACGAGATCACCAGGTGGATCGCCGCGCACGAGATCCAGGCAATCGTGAGCGCCCGCGTGCTCGCGGCGATGACGGGCAGGATGAGGATCTGCGTCACCCCGATGATCGCGAGGACCTCCCACAGGTTGGACTTGCAGAGCATCAGCAAGAACTCGGCGGTGTGGGCCGGAGTCATTTCCGACCAAGTCATCCAGACCTCGCGGCCCTCGGGTGACGTCTTCTTGAACGAGAGGTCTTCGGCCGAGTACATCACCAGTGAGACCAGCACCAGCGCCAGGCTGCGAATGATGATATGGCCATACGCACGCGACGAGCCCTGCTGCCCCAGGCGCTTCAGCATCGTCAGCCGGTACGAGAACCCGGCCGCGAAGAAGAAGCTGGACATGATCGTGTCGGCGTAACTGAAATAGGGGTGCCCGTTGTGGTGCTTGAGCACCTCCGGGAATGCGATCAGCCCGCCGACGAAGTTGACCAGGAACATCCCCGCGACCGTGTAGCCGCGAAACTGGTCCATCGAAACGATCCGGCCGGACGCCGGCTTGGCGGGAGCGATGTCGACGCTCATGGGGTCGCTCGACCTTCGAGGAACCAATCGGTCTGGCTGGGTTCGCCCGCGGCGAACCTGTTCGTCACATCCTTCGTCTCGCCCGCCGGCCGGCCGGTCGGTCCTCGCCGTCAAGCCGTTGGGGAAGCGAGCCGTGACGTTGGGCGCAAGTTTAACACCCCGCTCCGAGGCCCGATAGTGGGTTCCCGAGCCGGATAACACCAGCGCCGCCTCAATCGCCGGACAATTCGCCCGGGGCGGGCGACACGGTATAATCGCCCATCGTGACCCGATTACGGCGAGATCAGCAGGCCACACCGAAAACCGAAAACGAACCCCGATGCGAATCGACCGAGTTGACCTGAGGATCGTCCGCCTCCCGCTGATCCGCCCGTTCCGGACAAGCTCGAGCTGGAAGGACCACCTGGACCATATCCTGGTCCAGGTCGAGGGCGTCGGCGACGACGTCGAGGGCTGGGGCGAATGCGCCAGTCCGTCCGACCCCTATTATTGCCCCGAGACCACCGAGACCTGCTGGCACATCCTCAAGGATTTTCTTGTTCCGGCGGTAATCGGTCGCGAGTGGACGACCATCGAGGAACTCGTCGCGAATTACAGGACCGTGAAGGGCAACCGCTTCGCCCGCGCCGGGCTGGAGATGGCCTGCTGGGACTTGCTCGCCCGGTCGAAGGGCCTGCCGCTGCATGCGATGCTCGGCGGTACGCGGGGCGAAATCCTCTCGGGCGTCAGCCTGGGGATCGAGGAGTCGGTCGATGCGCTGCTCGAGCAGGTCGACCGGTATCTCGAGGAGGGCTATCGGCGGATCAAGCTGAAGATCGCGCCGGGGTGGGACGTCGACGTCGTCCGCCGGGTCCGCGAGCGTCATCCCGCGGCGCTCCTCCAGGTCGACGCCAATTCGGCCTACACGCTCGACGACCTGCCGACGTTGCGCTCGCTCGACGCCTTCGATCTGTTGCTGATCGAGCAACCCCTCGCCCACGACGACATCATCGACCACGCCCGGCTCCAGGCCGAGTTGAAGACGCCCGTCTGCCTGGACGAGAGCATCCATTCGGCCGACGACGCGCGGAAGGCGATCGAGCTGGGCGCCTGCCGCGTGATCAACATCAAGGTGAGCCGCGTCGGTGGGCTGCTGGAGGCGAAGCGAGTGCACGACGTCTGCCAGGCACGCGGCATTCCCGTCTGGTGCGGCGGGATGCACGAGTTCGGCATCGGCCGGGCGGCGAATGTCGCGATCTCGTCGCTGCCCGGCTTCAGCCTGCCGGGGGATGTCTCGGGCTCGGACAAGTATTACGCGGTGGACGTTGTCGATCCTCCGATCCTGGCCCACCGAGGCGCCATCGCGATGTTCGACGGCCCGGGCCTCGGCGTCGCGCCGATCGTCGACCGCATCGAGGCGCGGACGCTTCGCGAGCTCTCGATGCAGGCTCGCGGCTGAATGCGGCTCACATCAGAGAAAGTGGAGAGCGAATCCGTGACCGACAAATCCGACCCCGTCGAATGCCAGGAGATCCTGGCCCGGCTCGAGGAACTGGTATCCTACGAGTCGCCCAGCCGCGACAAGACCGCGCTCGACCGCCTGGGCGCGCGCCTCGCCGCGCTGCTCGGCTCGGCCGGCGGTTCGGTCGAGGTCGTCCCCAACGCTCGGGGCGGCGATCACCTCATTGCCCGGTTTCCATTCCCGGGTCCCGCGTCGAGCCGGCCGGCGCTGGTGCTCGGGCATTTCGACACCGTCTGGCCCAGTGGGACGCTCGCCCGGATGCCGTTCCGGCTCGACGAAGGCCGCGCCTACGGACCGGGAACCTACGACATGAAGGCCGGGCTGGCGATCTTCCTGAACAGCATGGAAAAGGCCCGGAATTCTCCGCCGCCGCGCCCAGTCTGGGCGATCTTGACCTCGGACGAGGAGATCGGCAGCCCGACGTCACGCGGTTTGATCGAGGACCTGGCGCGCCAGTGCGCCTACGTTCTGGTGCTCGAGCCGCCTCTGACCGACGGTGGGCTGAAGACCGCGCGCAAGGGCGTCGGCCGGTTCCGGCTGGAGGTCGAGGGGAAGGCCGCGCACGCGGGCGTCGCTCCGCAGGAGGGCCGCAGCGCGATCGTCGAGCTGGCGCACCAGATCCTCCGTATCCAGGACTTCCAGGAACCCGGCGCCGGGACGACACTGAATGTCGGCGTGATCCAGGGCGGGACCACCACGAACGTCGTCCCGGCGAGTGCGACGGCCGATATCGACGTCCGCGCGGCCACGTCGGCCGAATCCGCGCGGATTGAGTCAGCATTCCGCGCGATCCGGCCGATTACCGAGGGGACCCGCCTGAGCGTCACCGGCGGATTCAACCGACCGCCGATGGAACGCTCGCCGGGCATCGCGTCGCTGTTCGAGCAGGCCCGGCAGATCGGGGGCAAGCTCGGTA
This sequence comes from Planctomycetota bacterium, assembly GCA_021818605.1. GTDB lineage: Bacteria > Planctomycetota > Planctomycetia > Isosphaerales > Isosphaeraceae > JAKAUH01. Next base: position 4,888 of record JAKAUH010001049.1, on the reverse strand, counting down.
TGACTCTCACCGAGGGTCCCACGGGCGGCGGCAGCGACGGCAATTTCACCGCGGCACTCGGCGTCCCGACGCTCGACGGCCTCGGCGCCCGCGGCGCGGGCGCACACGCCGATAACGAGCACATCGTGGTCGAATCCCTGGGCGAGCGTGCCCGACTGCTCGCCGCGCTCCTGAACGAATTGAAGGTCCAATCATGACGAGCCCCGCCGGGCCCCAGACCCCGATCATCGACGAGATCATCATCCGCCGCGCCGAGACCGTGGCCGACCACCGCGCCTGCCAGGACGCCCAGCGCCGGGCGTGGGGCATCCAGGAGGACGGCTACGTGATCCCGATCGCCACGATGGTCGGGGCGAACCTGCACGGCGGGCTGGTCCTCGGCGCGTTTCTGCCCGACGGCGAGGCGGTCGCGATGTCGTTCGCGTTCCTCGGGCGCGTCGAGGGGCGGATCTGCCTGTACTCGCAGCTCACCGGCGTCGTGCCGGGCTATCAATCGCACGGACTGGGCTACCGGATCAAGATGCACCAGCGCGAATTCGCCCGCGACGAGGGTCTCGTAGCGATCGCCTGGGCATTCGACCCGCTCCAGTCGGGCAACGCCCATTTCAATCTGTCGCGCCTGGGCGCCACGGCGGTCCGCTACATCGACAACATGTATGGCGAGCGGACCGACGCCCTCAACGCGGGCGTGGCGACCGATCGCCTGATCGTCGAGTGGGATATCGCCGGTGACGAGCGGACGCCGATCGCCCCCGACGCCGCCACGCTGCTGCCCCGGTTGATCCCGACCACCGCGGGCCCGTGGGGCGGGACGGATCCCGACGCGGTCCCGACGGCCGGGCTGACTCCTCGCTTCGACGAGTGGCCGAGCCTCCTGATCGAGATCCCGGCCGACATCGCGCGGCTCCGTCGCGAGCGGCCCGAGCTGGCCGAACGCTGGCGCTCGGCCGTCCGCCAGGCCTTTCAGTCGAGCTTCGCCAGGGGCTACCGCGCGGTTGGCGTCGTCCGCGACGCGAGTTCGACACCCCGGCGCGTCTTCTACGTCCTCGAGCGCCCGTTGTCCTGATCGGCCGCTGTCCCGGCCGGACGGAGCTTCGCCGAATTCAGCGGTCAGGCCTGAGCCTGAGAATTGGATTGGTCCGGAGTCCGACTCAATCCCGACCTGCGCAACGACCGGCCACGGCCTTCGACGCCGACTATGTAAGGCGTTCCACGCCCGCCGTTCCCGGATGCGAGCGGAAGCGCGTAACTGCGGGAAAATGCACTTTCGCGAGAAACGCATTGAGTCTATACTGATCAGGTCGGAATCCGAAGGAGCCCGCGACGCCAATCCTCCGCGATTGAATCTGCACTCGCCTGCCCCTCTCGCCTTCCTTCCGGCCGGGCCGTCCGCGTCGGCCCTTTCGATGCGTCCCGGCCGATGTAGGTCGCCGGGCCGTAGAACCCCTTCGTGGAGCATGATGGTGGGCAGGAAATTGTACGTGGGGAACCTGGCTTACGGGGTCGGCGATGCCGACCTGGAGCAGCTGTTCTCCGAGTTCGGGACGGTGCAGAGCGCACAGGTCATCCAGGATCGCGACACGGGCCGGAGCAAGGGGTTCGGCTTCGTGGAGATGGGGAGTGAGGCCGAGGCCCAGGCAGCCATCCAGGCTCTGAACGACCAGGAGCACAACGGTCGTCGTCTGACCGTCAACGAGGCCAAGCCGCGCGAGCCGCGCAGTGGCGGCGGTGGCGGCTACGGCGGTGGCGGTGGCGGCTACGGCGGTGGCGGTGGCGGTGGTCGTGGCGGTCGCGGAGGCGGCCGTTATTGATCGATCGATCGATCGACCCAACCAACCTCCCAAAACAACGCACCGAGGACCGGCCCACGCGATCCGGATGATCGTTTCGAACGATCGCCGTGATACATCCATCGGCCACGCGGCCCTCAACGGCTCGGCGGGCAGAACGCCCCGAGCCACGGGCAACATCCCGGGTGAATCGCACCGGCCCGCGCGACGGATCAATACCATCGTCGCCCGGGCCGTCTTGAATGCTGACCCGGCCGCGAGGAGCAGAGGCTCCTCGCGGGTCATCGTATCGTTCCTCACATCCCCCCACCGTTGCAGGGAATTCCTGCCGTCGCGAGGGATGCGAGTTGAATCGCGCCCGGACTCCGGCCGGTAGGAGTCCGCATCAGGTCCAAGCTACCCGCGGAAAGGGAGGGATGCTCCCCGTGAGCCCGAAGCCCTGGCATGTCCCCACCCCCAACCGACCGATCTGCCCCGTCTGCAAGAAGGCGGTCTACTCACGCGCCGGCATCCACCCCCAGTGCGCCGTGACCCAGGCCGAATCCATCCGGCCGCCCCGGCCGGACCCGCCCGATCCGTCGGCATCCCCGGCCGCGAAGTGACGCAATCGCATCATCGTCATCGCGGCGCAGTCAGTTCCCGTCTTGACTCCGCCGGCAGATTGCGGATCGTACTGGGGTCAACCCCCCCCCAATGAGGATCCACGCGCGCGATGAACGCATGGCTGAAGCGGTTAGGCCTGGATCGGCCGGAGCTCCGGGCCTGGGCGATGTATGACTGGGCGAACTCGGCGATGGCCTGCGTCATCATCACGGCCGTGTTCCCCATCTATTATTCCAGCGTCGCCTGCCACGGCATGAAGGCCGAGGACGCCTCGCGGCTGTTCGCCGACGTGACGACCTTCGGCATGGCGATCATCGCCGTGCTCTCGCCGATCCTTGGCACCATGGCCGATTTCAACGGCCGCAAGAAAGCCATGCTCGGCGGGTTTCTGGTCCTGGGCGCACTCGCCTGCGCGGGGATGTTCTTCATCCACCAGGGGGGCTGGATCCTCGCCTCGCTCCTGTTCATCCTTGCGAATATCGGGGCCAACGGCAGCTTCGTGTTCTACGACTCACTGCTGCCGCACATCGCCCGCGACGATGAGATCAACCGCGTCTCGACGGCCGGCTATGCGCTTGGCTACGTCGGCGGCGGCGTCCTGCTCGCGCTGAACCTGGCGTGGATCATGAAGCCGGGCTGGTTCGGCCTGCCGTCGGGCGAGGGACTTTCGTCGTCGCAGGCCACGCTGCCAGCGCGGCTGGCGTTCGTCTCCGTGGCCGCGTGGTGGCTGGTCTTCGCGATCCCGCTGTTCCGCCGGGTGTCCGAGCCGAAGCCCACCGGACTGCCTCCCGGCGTCGATGCGGACGGAGTCTTCCCCATCCGCGCGGCGATCGTGCAGCTCTTCGCGACCGGTCGGGCGCTCGGCCGCTATCGCCAGGCTGTGCTGCTCCTGCTGGCTTTCCTGATCTACAACGACGGGATCGGCACCATCATGCGCATGGCGACGATTTACGCCGCTGAGTTGAAGTTCAACCAGACCATCACGATCGCCTCGATCGTCCTGGTGCAGTTCGTGGGGATTCCCTTCGCCTTTCTCTTCGGCATGCTGGCCGACCGCATCGGCGCGCGGGTCTCGATCATGCTGGGGCTGGTGGTCTACGCGGGCATCTGTGTGCTGGGCTACTACATGACGGCCGAGTGGGAATTCCTGATCCTGGCGATCCTGGTCGGCACCGTGCAGGGCGGAACCCAGGCGCTCTCGCGCTCGCTGTTCGCCAGCATGATCCCGCGAAACCGGTCGGGCGAGTTCTTCGGCTTCTTCGGCACGTTCGAGAAGTTCGCCGGGATCTTCGGTCCGCTGGTCTTCGCGTGGATGAACTGGATGACGGGCTCAAGCCGCGGCTCGATCCTGGCGATCATCGCGTTTTTCGTGGTCGGTGCGGGGCTGCTGGCCCTCGTCGACGTCGAGGAAGGCCAGCGGCTGGCGCGTACCGAGGACAGAGCCGAGGTGCTGGCCGAGGTCTGATCGATCTGCCTCACTCAGTCCGATCGCCGGTCTCGCCCGACGGCCGGGGCCGGGTCCAGTGCGCCAGCGTGATCGCCCACGAGGCCCCCATGTACAGGATCGGGTAGCCCAGCGAGACCCAGGCGATGGCCAGAGTCGTCGAGTCGAGCGCCGCGCCCAGAGTCACGGGCAGCCTGTAGATCACCCAGCCCAGGGCAATCGCCCACGGAATGCCCAGGATCGTGATGAACCGGTTGAACCGGCCGGGGAGCGACGGGTACAGGTATTTCGACGGGACGAACGTCATGAAGGCGAGGGTGATGATGAGCCCCAGCGAAACCCACGGGCCGAACGGCAAGGCATACACATACAACGCCACGACGTTCCAGAGTGAGGGAAAGCCGAGGAAATAACCGTCGTCGGTCTTGGCCTGGACCTGGCAGAAGCCATAGACGCTCGCCAGCAGGGCGAGGATCAGCCAGGGCTCGTAGCCGGCGGGCAAAATGCCCGCGCGCCAGATGAGCCCGATGGGCAGGAACGTGTAGGTGAGGTAGTCGATGATGTCGTCGAGGCGGCGGCCGTCGAAGCCGGGGACGGCCTCCTTGATCCGGACCTTGCGGGCAAGGGTGCCGTCGGTCGCGTCGACGATGGTGGCGATGGCCATGAGCAGGAAGGCCATGCGGAAATCGGCCGGGTTGCCGCGGACGAGCAGGACGGCGATCAGGGCAGCGAAGACCATGCCGGTCGCCGTGTAGGCGTGAACGAGCCAGCCCAGGACCTGCTGGCGGGTGCTCGGTGTCTTTCGCTCGCGCGCGGGACGGGTTTTCCGCCTCCGCCGCACCTGAAGCTTGACCATCGCGGCTCACTCCGTTGGATCAACGATCAACAATCGGGGGACAATGATATTATCCCGGCAGGAAGGCTTTTCAAAGAGGTCGGGCATTCTTGCCCGACGCCGACCGGTCCGGACGGAGTCGGGCAAGAATGCCCGACCGACTTTCACCGGACCAGACACCTTCCTTGATTGTGCACGATACCAGGAATCGCGCCC
>JAKAUH010000515.1 GCA_021818605.1 Planctomycetota bacterium | reverse complement strand
GCCGCCGGCGCCCGGGCCGGGGCTGACCCTGGGATTGGTGACGCTCGCGCTGGCCGCCGGCGCGGCGCTCGTCGCCGGCGTGCTGGCGGGCCTCGGACCGGCGTCTGACGGGCGTCGGCTAGCCGCCTCGTACCTCGTCGGCCTGATGTTCGTGACAACCATCAGCATCGGCTCGCTGGCCTGGATCCTGTTTCACCACCTGACCGGCGCGGTCTGGTCGATCGTGCTTCGCCGGCTGATGGAAAACCTCACCCGGCCGATCCCCCTGCTTGCCGCGCTGTTCGTTCCCGTGGCACTGAGCCTTGGCCGGATCTACGCCTGGGCCGATCCTTCGCAGGTCGCGGCCGACCCTGTGCTGGCTCGGAAGGCTGTCTGGCTCAACCCGACCTTTTTCAACGTCCGGGCCGCCGTCTACTTCGCCGCCTGGGCGCTGGTCGCCTGGCTCCTGTCGCGAATCTCGATCCGGCAGGACCACACCGGAGACCGATCGGAGAATCGTCGGATGCGCGGGATCTCGGCCTGGGGCCTGGTGCTCCTCGGCCATACGGCCAGCCTGGCGGCTTTTGACTGGCTGATGTCGATCGATCCGCACTGGACCTCGACCATCTTCGGCGTCTACTTCTGGGCAGGTTCGATCCTCAGCTCGCTCGCGACGCTGACCCTGCTGGCGATCGGCTGCCGCGCCGCCGGGTGGCTCGGCGACGCGGTCACCGTCGAGCACCTGCACGATCTGGGAAAGCTGTTATTCGGATTCGTGATTTTCTGGGCCTACATTGCGTTTTGTCAGTATTTCTTGATCTGGTACGCCAATTTCCCCGAGGAAACGCGATGGTACGCCATCCGCCGCCAGGGGGCCTGGAACACGATGAGTTGGTCGCTCGTCCTGGGACACTTCGCGGTGCCGTTCCTGCTTCTCCTCTTTCGCGCGACCAAGCGGAGCCCGGTCTGGCTGGCATTCGCCGCTGGCTGGATCCTCGTTTTTCACTACATCGACCTGTACTGGATCATCATGCCTGGAGTTCATCGTGGAGCGAGCGCACCGAGCTGGTTGGACCTCTCGATCCTGATGGCGCTGGTGTCGACCTGCGGCGCGATTGTGGCGCAGGCGGGCCGGGCCCGGCCGCTCATCCCGATTGGTGATCCCCGGCTGACTGAATCGATGGCCTTTCACAATCCCTGAGGAGGGATTTCCATGGCGTCGGGCAGTTCGGAAAAGCAGATCCAGACCGAGCGGTCCGTCCGCGACGATGGCAGGGCGAACTCGTCGCGATCGGCCGCGGGCCGGCCGGTTCGTCGGCTCGCTTCCGCGCGGAATAACCCCCGAGCCGGCAGGCCGAGAACCGTATCGAGGGCACTGGCGAACCTGGTGTTCACGGCACTGGTCGTGTGGCTGACGTACCTCGTTACAACGATAGTGGCGACTCAACCCTCCGCGCCCGAGCCGATACCCGAGAAGGTTCGGATCGCGACCCAGCGGACCCAAGAGCTGCGCGCCGAGGAGCGCCGGTTGTTGACGACTTACGGCCCGCCCAGTCCGGCGACGGGTGGATATCGCATCCCGATCGACCGGGCCATGGAGCTGTCGGCCGCCGAGGGAGGCCGGCCGCGACCGCTGGCGTTTCCGATGCCGGCGGTGGGAACCGTGGTCCCAGGCGCAGCCGCGTCGAAGTCACCCGCCGCCGGCACGGGGACGACCGTCGCGCCCGCCGTCGCGGCTCCGGCGGCGACCGCGGCCCCGCGGATCGGGATGGCGCCACAGCAGTTATTCGCCGCCGTCTGCTTCGCCTGCCACGGCCCGGACGGTCGGGGCACGACAGTTCGGGCGGCAATGCCGGTCATTCCGGATTTCACGGATCCGAAGTGGCAGGCGAGCCGGACCGACGCCGACCTGACTCATTCGATTCTGCAGGGCAAGGGGCAGTTGATGCTGCCGATGAAGGACAAGTTGGAGCTCGCGCATACCGATGTCAAGGATATGGTCGCGTTCATCCGCTCGTTCCAGTCCGGCCGCGCCGGGGCCGCCGCACCAGCGGTTGGGGTCGGATCGCCGGGTCTGATGGCCTCACTGGCAGCACCCGCGCCGTCGCTGTCCGGTGCGGCTACCTTCGCGCCCCTGCTGCCGACGACATCACCTTCGACCCCAACGCAGGCTCTTGCTCCGTTGGCGTCCTTCCTCGCGCCAACCGCGGCCACGCCACTCGCCAGGGCCGCCGGGCCCGCATCCGGGGGATCGGACCGCGCCCGGATCGGCGGCGCGTTCTTCAACGTCAACTGCATCCCCTGTCATGGTCCGGATGGGCGGGGTAGCGCGGTTCGCCTGGCCATGCCGGTTATCCCCGACTTTACCTCCGCCGACTGGCAGAAGAGCCATCAGGATTCTCTGCTCGCCATGAGTATCCTGGAAGGAAAAGGAACGCTGATGCCAGCCTGGCGCGGCCGAGTGGATCCCAACCTGGCCCGCGATCTGGTCGCGTTCGTCCGGACATTCGCCCCGGCTGGTCTCGTCTTGAACACACAGTCCTCGAGCGACTTCGCCGCTCGGATGAATCAGCTTCGGCAGCAGTGGGACAAGCTCGAGCGGCAAGCCCGGGCTCTCTCCCCACAATGACCCGCGATCATACGCCGGCCGACGGCCCCCACGGAACGGAGGCCAGCACGGGGCTCGTTGTTCATAAAAAGCTCAAAACTGATGTCAAGGAGGACATCTGATATGCCACCCCACGCGAGGCTCGACCGGGTACTGGCCCGGTCGTTCGCGCTCTTCGTCCTGGTGACGGCGGCGCCCGCGGTCGCGCGGGCCCAGTCCGAGGTCCACCCGATGTACGTGCCGGGCCCGGATGTCAACATCGCGCCCGACCCAGCCGCGCCGGTGCCTCACTGGCCATTCGGCCTGCGGATCTTCCGATCCAGGCACAATCCTGACTGGGGCCTGCACGCCCAGCAGACCCCCATCCCGCGGACATACTCCTACTATTACACGCCCTGGTTCAACCATCCCCGACACTACCGGGTGGTTGAGCCAGACGGGACGACCGGCTGGAGGACGACAGTCCACGGCCAGCCCTGGGGCACGCCCTGGCCATCGTATCTGGTACCGATCCGTCCCCAACAACATTGACGGCTGCGAGGCGATGCCGGCCACGGCTCGGATCCGCAGTCAGGCCCGAAGTGACAGCCAAAATGGAATCCGTGGCCTTGATCCAGCCTCTGCCGTTGATTCATGACTGGCCAGGCACAGGGGTCGGGAGTGGCTCCAGAGGCGGTGGCGGATTCGAAAGCGGAGGTTGATCGGCCGCGCCGGCGTTCGGGGCCCCAGCCGGGTTCATCTCGCCGGCGCCAGCCCCGCCCGCCGGTTGTGTCGTCGGCGGAGCGGTGATCTCCTCACGCAGCTCGTTGATCGGCTGGGGTGGAATCAGCCGCTTGGGCGACGGCTCGAACGTCGGCGACGGGTCCGGAACGTCGTGCCAGCGACGGAGGAACTCCAGCAGCTTCTCGTATTCCTTGCCCGTGAAATTGGCCCGAACTCGCATGTGCGCCGCCACGTTCTGATAATTGGCGAATGGCCGCTCGCCCAGCGCACGGGCGTTGTGGCACTGATTGCAGTACATCGAGAAAACCTCGCCGCCTGTCAGCGAATCCTCATAGGTCGGCGCGTCCGGACCCGGCCGCGGCATGCGCCACGGTGCGGGTCCCTTCGAGAGATCGATCGGCGAGTGGACGCAGCCCGTCACGACAGCGACCAGCCCCAGGCCGACCAGAATGACCGCCCGTCCGCCCATTGACCTGGAGAAGTGCCGTGCCATCCTCGTCCCCCTTCCTCGATCTGAGCATTCGATCCGGCAGCCAGTCCCCGGTCAGAAGTTGGTCGCGAACTGCACCATGAACACGTTGTCGTTCAAGGCACGGTGGAGCGGAGAATTGATCTCATAGGCGAATTTGATGATCGACGTTGCATAAACATAATAATTGATACCGATCGTGTACTGATTGCTGTCGATCGGGGCGTTCACCAGCGGCGTGTACGAGGCCAGGTCAATCTTCGACTGGTCGATCCCGTGGAAGAAGGCATCGCTGAACCGGAAGACATATTCGAGCCGCTGGAGATGCTGGCGCAGCGAGGCGTAATTGCGATAGGCGAGCTGAGCGTACATGCCCTGGCGACGGATGTTGTTGCCGAGGAATGCCTGGACGTTCTCATAGGCTTCGCCGTATTCGAACCGGAAGTCCCAGTTGCCGTAGTGGTAATTGAAGTAGGGCTGCCAGATGTTGTAGATCGGTCCTGAGCCCAGTCCGTACGGGGCGCTGACCATCTCCGAGGCCCCGAAATTGATCCCGCGCGACGGCAGCCAGATGGCGAGCCGGCCGCCGTACGCCATGCTCTGGTTGACGTTGGCCGTGCTGTTGATCAGGCCGCCCTGATCCGCCCAATCGGCCGCCTTGCCCGCGCCGGGTACGCCCAGGCCGTTGGAGGCGAAGACCGAGTACTCCATTTTGAACGGGCTGCCGAAGAGATACCTGGCCCCGCGGAACTGGAGGCCCGTGACCGTCAGCCCGTCTGGGATCACCTGGCGCATGACCAGCGGGATATCAGGCAGCTTGTTGATCCACCGCGGATCGAGCCGCTCATTCCAGAATCCGATCGGGGCCAGGAAGTAACCGACGTCCATCGTCAGCCAGTCGTTGATGAACATGTCGAGCTGGGCCTGGCCCAGGCCGACGCCGCTCTGCGTGAATGTTGTCTCGGCCGAGATGAGCATGCGCTTGTTGAGCTGCACCAGGAAGAACGGCGTGTATTCCTGGAACTGAAACTGTCCAGCGCCGCGCTGGCCCTGGAAGATCTCGTAGCGGGTCGAGACCGTGTTCCAGATCGAGATGGGCGTGACGTTGTTCCCACTGGGCGTGAACCATTCCTTCAACGGCGCCGGGAGGAGGGGATAGTTGCGCTGAAGGTTATTCACCTGGTCGCGAAGCGTGTCAACCGCCTCGCCGAGCTGGCGATCGCGGCCTGCACCCTGCTTTGTTCGCGAATCGAGCGTTGCCCCCTGCGACGCCAGGTCGTCGACCTTCTGGGACTGCTGCTCGATGGCCTGCGAGACCAGACCGACCTGGTCCTCGAGCAGTCGCAACTGTTTCTGCTGAACATCGGACAGCTTGCGCTGCCGGTCGGCGTCCGGTCCAGCCGGCTGAGCCCCGGCTACCGGCGCGGCGCCCGCAGGCGCCGGGTTCGCCGCCTTGAGCCGGTCCTCAAGTGTCCGCGTCATCTGCTGAAGCGTCTCGATCTGCTTCTGCTGGACCTCGGCTTTCTTGCGCTGCACGTCCATGTCCCGCGCGTACTGCTCTTTCAGCGCCTTCAACTCGCGAGCGTTGCGTTCCAGAGCGTCCCGGACAGTCGCCAGGAGCTTGGCCTCCTCGGTCTGAGGGCCGGAATTATCGGCCTTCGCCCCAGCTCCGTGAGCCTGTTCGCCGCCAGCCTGGATCGGTGGTGGCCCGTCATCGGCGCCATACGCCCTCTCGGCGAGCATGATACACCCAACGAAAACACCGATCTGCCAAGTCCGCATATGGCAGTCCCTCGCCGTCTTCCCGCCCGTGGGAGCTTCATTTCAACTGGTCCGGCAGTTGCCAGGTGAGCGTCTCGACCGGATATGTCAAAAAGCGGGAGACATCAATGTCCCCCGGGTCCGTTTGATTAAACCTCAGCCACGAGACGCTTCAGAAATGGCACGGGTCAGCGCACGCGCATAACCGCTTCCAGAAGATCTATCGGCAAGGTTTATCCCGGGAGTTGAGTCACTCTGTATGGATTGTGCCGAATGTACGGCCAGGCGCGACTTCGGGTCTCAGGCCGGCCGTGCATTGGGGAGGTTGCAGGGACTTCCCGATTTGCGCCAGAGCGTGGGATAACGCAAGGAAACCCCGGCCGATCAACTGACCGGCGGGGTCTCGACTTACGTTCTGAATTTTAGTTGTCTCCGGCACCCCGGCATGGATTCCCAGTCGCTGATCGATGACACTCACGCGCGTTGCTTCAAGGCCTGTCGGCTTCAATGTCCGAAGGGGCCAGGTGCGTTCGAGGCAGGTGGAGGAGCGGCGGTCGGTGCCGGCGGGATCAAGGCCGGCGCGATCGCGGCCGGAGTGGTCGACCCAGGCGTAGCTGCGGCCGGCGCGGTCGCGGTCGGGGCTGGCGTGGTCGTCGTCGCAGTCGGCGCGGTCGCAGCGCCAGGCGATGGCGATGTGGGCGGGCGGAGTCCCGGACGCGAGACCTCGTTCCCCGGCAGGAACGAATGGAGATATCGCGCCAGCGCCCAGGATTCTTCCACCGTGATGATTCCCCGGAACGACGGCATGACCGCCCCGCGCCCCTCGAGGATGACCCGCGATCGATATTCGTCGGGTCGGGTGTTTTGCCAGACCACGTTGGCGAAATCGGGCACGTCCGGGATGTCCCACACCCCACGCCCATCCACGCTATGACAGCGAATGCAATAACGATTGAAGAGCGTCATGGCGACCCGACGCTCTTGCTCGGGGCTTCGCATCCACATCCAGTGGCCACCGGTATCGGCGTTCACAATGTCGCCTGGTCCGACCGCATGACCCAGGTTCTTGCGACAGATAAGGTGGGGCCAGGGTTTGCCGCAACCACAGCCGGCGAGCGCCTGACCTGTGGCCACGACCAGCGTGAGGGAGGCCACACATGCCGCCAGGAGCCAGAATTGTTTCGATCGCAAAACCAGTCCCTGGCAAAAGCCCTCGTCCATGGCTCCTCCTGCACTACCCTTCCGGATGAAAACCCGCCGTACGTCGCGGGAAGTCCGAAAAGCAGGTCACAATGTCCTGGGTTTCCGGCTGTCGTCCGAGATTCCGTTCTGCTGTTCCCAGGCAATCGAGCCCCGGCCGCTTGATTTCCCTGCGCAGCCATCAACTACAAATATCGGGTCGAGGCTCCACTCGGTTGAGAGATTCGAAAAAGGATGCGCAGTAATCCGCGCCTCGAAAGCCTGAACGTGTACTCTTCAACAGGATCAAAGGCGGCGAACAGCTTGCTGGAGTTGCGCTGCGTCGGCCGGGGCGAGCCGGCAGGCGAGGCAGGCAACCCAAGCCGGCGGAGGCCCGTGAACGCACGGAGTCGATCACCAGGGCCGGAACCCGCAACCGCCCTGTCGGGATTGACCACCCATCGACTTTGGGATAGCTGTATACCCCGACGGCACGTGGTCGCGGCATGCCCATGTCTTCGTCAGCGCCTCTCGCCTCGCCTACGGCCGGCTGGCGGAAAGGGAGGGATGATTGCCGGTCGCCGCCGGCGTTCCCTCGCACAACAGATCTCAACTTGCCTGGCCAACGAGCAACCTGGGAAGTCGGGGCGCGATCAAGCTGGGCGCGGTTTCCTTGCACATCCGTCGCGAACGGCCTGTGATCGCGAATGCACCGGCGCAAGCCCTGCCCTTTCCGGAGCCAGTGAATCATGTACGATCGCAATCTGATCTACGACGTCGGGATGTTCAACGGCGACGACACGAGTTATTACCTTCACCGGGGCTATCGGGTCGTGGCTGTCGAGGCCAATCCCGAGATGGCCGAGAACGGCCGCCGCCGCTTCGCTGACGCGATCCGCGACGGCCGCCTCACCATCGTCGAGGCCGCCATCGCACCCGAGCCCGGCATCGTCGAAATGGTCGTCGACGAGAGGCTTCCCGAGCGGAACACGCTCAACCCAGCCCTTCAGGCCCACTGGCTGAACACCTCCACGCACACGATCCAGGTTCAGGCCATTCGGTTCCGTGATGTACTGGCTCAGCACGGCGTGCCAGCCTACCTCAAGATCGACATCGAGACCTACGATCGCTACTGCCTCGAGGATCTACAG
>JAKAUH010000546.1 GCA_021818605.1 Planctomycetota bacterium | reverse complement strand
ATAGCTGGCCCGGCCGCCGTTCTTGCTGATGCTCTTGGAGATGATCCGCGAGCTGGTGTAAGGCGCCCCGTGCACGACCTTGCCGCCGGCGTCCTGGTGCTGCCCCTTGCCGGCGAACGCGATCGACAGGATCTCGCCCCGCGCGCCCTTGCCCATCATGTAGACCGCCGGGTACTTCATCGTCAGCTTGCTGCCGAGATTGCCGTCGACCCACTCCATCAGCGCGTCCTCGTGGGCGACGGCGCGCTTGGTGACGAGGTTGTAGATGTTGTTCGCCCAGTTCTGGATCGTCGTGTACCGGCACCGGCCGCCCTTCTTCACGATGATCTCGACCACCGCCGAGTGCAGGCTCTCGCTGGTGTAGATCGGCGCCGTGCACCCCTCGACGTAGTGGACCTGGGCGCCCTCCTCGACGATGATCAGCGTGCGCTCGAACTGGCCCATGTTCTCGGCGTTGATCCGGAAATAGGCCTGGAGCGGGATGTCGACCTTCACGCCGGCCGGGATGTACACGAACGAACCGCCGCTCCAGACCGCCGAGTTCAGAGCGGCGAACTTGTTGTCGGGGATCGGGATCACCGTGCCGAAGTACTCGCGGACGAGGTCGGGGTGCTCGCGCAGCGCGGTGTCGGTGTCCACGAAGAGGACGCCCTTCTTCTGAAGGTCCTCGCGGAGGCTGTGGTAGACGACCTCCGACTCGTACTGGGCGCCCACGCCCGCGAGGAACTTGCGCTCGGCCTCGGGGATGCCGAGCTTCTCGAAGGTGTTCTTGATGTCGGCCGGGACATCGTCCCAGCTCTTCCCCTGGCGGTCGGCCGCCTTCATGTAGTAGTGGATATCGTCGAAGTTCAGCTCGGAGAGGTCGCCGCCCCAGGTGGGCGTCGGCTTCTGGCGGAACACCTCGAGGGCCGCGAGGCGGTAGTCGCGCATCCAGGCCGGCTCGCTCTTCATTTCCGAGATCTGGCAGACGATCTCGCGGGTCAGTCCCTTGCCGCTCTTGAACGCGTAGTTCGCCTCGGAATCGTGGAACCCGTACTTGTACTCGTCCTTGATGCCTGCAACCTGGAGGTTCAAGTCGGTCGCCATCTTCGCTAGTCCTTCTGAATTGCGCGGAGTCTCGTTCGGTCGATACCGGGTCGTGTGCGAGCCCGGACGCGTGGAATCGGTGGCGCGACCCGTGAAGCGGATGGTTCTAACGGGCGGCCTGGAGTGACGCGGGCTTCTGGGCGGCCTCCAGGTCGTCCTCGTCGCGGGCGGCGTCGGGGTACTTCTCGCGGATCCAGTCGTAGCCCTGGCTTTCGAGCTGCTTGACCAGCTCGGGCCCGCCGTCCTCGACGATCCGGCCGCCGAAGAGAATATGGACGAACTGGGGCTTGATGTAGGTGAGGATCCGCTCGTAATGGGTGATGACCAGGACGCCCGTGCCGTGCCGGGCGGCGACGCGGTTGACGCCCTCCGAGACGATCCGCACCGCGTCGATGTCGAGGCCGCTGTCGGTCTCGTCGAGGATGGCGAACGACGGGCGGAGCATGGCCATCTGGAGGATCTCGGCCCGCTTCTTCTCGCCGCCGGAGAAGCCCTCGTTGAGGTAGCGCCGGGCGAATTCCTGGTCGACTCCCAGCTCGTCCATCTGCTCGCGCAGCTCCTTGCGGAACTCGCGCATCGGGACCAGGTCCTCGCCCTCCTTGCGGTCGGGATTGCGGACGTTGGTCACCGCGTGGCGGAGGAAGTTGGCTACCGAGACGCCCGGGATCGATGTGGGGTACTGGAAGGCGAGGAACAGCCCCGCCTTGGCCCGTTCGTCGGCCTCCAGGGCGAGCAGGTCCCTGCCGTCGATCTCGGCGGAGCCCTCGGTCACCTCGTAGCGGGGGTGGCCCGCGAGGGCGTAGCTCAGCGTGCTCTTGCCCGAGCCGTTGGGGCCCATCAGCGCGTGAACTTCCCCCTGGCGGATTGTCAGGTCCACCCCGCGGAGGATCTCCTTGCCGTCGATCGCGGCATGCAGGTTCTTGATCGTGAGGGTCTTGCTCATCGTCGTCCTAGTCGTCGGTAATCCGTAGTCAGCAGCCAGTGGAGTGTACTCGGTAGCCAGCCGGGTGAATGATCCGCCCGTCTTCCCCTGACCACGGAATACCGACTACTACTGACTACTGCCCAGGGCGGGCTTGGGCTGGAAGTCGCAGAAGCGGTCGCCGTCGAGCCGGCACTGGCTGAGTCGCAGGCCGCGGCCCAGCACCTTCTCCAGCATCTTGCGCTCGAGGGCGCAGATGGCCGGGTCGGACTCGGCCAGTTCGTAGTAGGGGCAGGAGTGCTGGCGGAGGATCGGGAAGGCCGTTGCGCCGTCGTGGGCAACCTCGGCCTCGACCCCCCGGTCGTGCAGCAGGTGGGTCAACTGGACCAGGCGCCCTTCCCACTCCTGGCCGCTTACCTGGCAGCGATACGACTCGGCGAGCCGCTCGGTGATCCGGGTGAACAGCAGGCGTCGGAGCTTCCGGTCCTCGACCGTCGTCATCATCTCTTCCCACAGCGCCACCGCCAGGTCGGCGTAGTTCTGCCCAAGGCGCTTCTGCGCCTCGACGCTGGCCTGGTAGGCGTGCCGGGGTCGCCCCCGGCCGCCAGCCTCGGTCCGGCGCTCGATCAGGCCCGACTCCAGCAGGCGAGCGAGGCGGTTGCGCACGGCGGTTCCCGTCACCCCCAGGTGCGCCGAGAGCTCGGCCACCGTCATCGGCCCGCGGCGGCGGAGCAGATCAAGCACCCTCCGATCCGAGGATTCCGACATCGCGGCCACCCCCCCGACCCAGAGGCCGGATCACCGGTCCTCCCGCCAGCGGCGGGATCTCCGTTGCCTTACCTCCCTCATCGTAGATTCCTGGACCACCATCGTCCATCGGGTAGCGGGGATTTTTCGCCAAAAAGTTTGCGAAAACCCCGCGCGGGTTGAGACAGGCCCCCAGGCGTGCAGGGAATCCGGTCGCGCGGGGCGGGCCGCAAGCCACCGTCGATCGTTCGCGTGGGTCACATCATGTTTGTGCCAGTCGTGGTCCCGGTGGTGCTGGTTCCGGTGACGCCAGCGCCGGTGGTGCTGGTCCCGGTCCCGGCCGCGCCCGTGGTGGCGCCGATGCCGTTGCCGTTGGCGCCGTTACCCGCTGTGACGGTGGCTCCCGTCCCGGTCGTGCCGGTGCCGCCGCCGGTGATCGTTGTGGTGCCGGTGCCGGGAGCATTCCCGACGCCCGCGGAGCCCGCGACCCCGCTGGCCAGGCCGCTGCCCGTGCCGGATGTTCCCTCGGCCCCGACGGTTCCGGTGAATGTCACAGTCCCGCTGCCCGTCAGGTTGACCCCCGGCGCCAGGCCGGAGTTCCCCCTCGGACCGGTCACGTGGCCCACGCCCAGGTGCACCGGCGGCAACTGCGACGACGCCACGGCCGCCAGGGCATCTCTCAGCGGGTTGAAGCTGACGTAGTACTCGCTACGAAAGCGGTCGAGCGCCGCCCGGTCGGCCGCGTGCTGCGCCTGCCGGGCATCGGCGACCTGTGCCGTGGCCGCCTGGGCGACAGCCGCGGCCGGCCGGGCTCCGGTCGCCGTCGCCGCCTGCGAGGTTGCACCGGCGACCATGGCGACCGCGACGTTGGCGTTTCCCTGGGCCGATCGTGCCTCGGAATTGAGCGTGGCCCTGGCCACCGTGAGCGCTTCCTGGAAGAACTTCTGGAAATAGGGACTGGCGCCGCGGACCACCCCGCCTTGACGCCCGAACCGGGTGTTGAGGTTCGCGACGCGGTGCTCGAAACCGTTGGTGAATGCGTTGACCTGCCCTGCCACGGAGGCGGCGAGCCGGTTCACGCGCACCTGGGCCTGGGTCGTGGCCCGCGCCACCTCGGCCTGCGCCCGCACCGCCTGCGCCGGCTCCGCCGCGATCCGCGCCGACGAATGCGCCAGGGTCGCCTGATACCGGGCGTCGATGCGCACCGCCTGGCTCGTCAACCGGGCGTTGGCGCGGTCGACGTGGACCAGAAGCTCGCTGCTGAGTTGATTGATCTCCCGAAGATACTGGATGTCGACATATGCCGAAGCAGCCGACAGGACGACCCGATCCTCCAGCGAATTCACCGAGAGAACCTGCATCCGCCTCTGCCGCTCTGAATCCCCCGCGCGAGCCATGGAACCCCCTGGGTGTGAATAGATCTCTATCGATCAAGGCCCGACGGCTTGCTGCTGCCCGTCGCGATCGGCGCGCAAGCCCGATCCGCCGGCCGTGGTCATGGTCAGCGGATTCCGCGCGGTCGCTGGCGGCCGCGCGGGCCGAGATGAGGGGCCACGAGCGCCGGATGCGACGCCAACCCCCACGGGACAACCGGCCGGATGACAGGTGACCCGACCGCCCGCGACACTGCCACGAGACGAAAATCATGACGCAAATACTTTCTCGCATAATCAGTGCCAGTCCCGGCGGACCTATCACCCCGGCAAGGAAGATCCTCAAGTCGGTCAGGCTCTCAGCCTGACAATGAAGGCGAGTCAGGCTGGGAGCCTGACCGACTTTTCTGCAGGCGTAATATGAGAGGACCATCGCCGCGGAATCGTGATAACCCTGGTTCGACAGGGATCTCGTGGCCCAAACCGGCCGCCCGCTTTTCTCGGGTGATTTCTGGCCCCGATCGAGCCCGGCGCCGTATGATCTGGTGGGGAGAGGTCGCGACGGCACGCGACCGCGGCGGGCGCCGCGAGTGCATCCCTCTCCCGGACATCGGCGGCTCGACGCGGGAGCACCACGCATGGCCGGAACCCCGGCGGATCACGGCTTCGGCGCGATCGTCGCGCGCCATCGCGGCTACTTCGAATCCGGCAAGACGCGGCCGGTCGAGTGGCGCGAGGCCCAGTTGACGGCCATCGAAACCATGATGACCGAGCGGTCCGACGACTTCTTCGCGGCGCTCTGGTCCGACCTGAGGCGCAACCGCGTCGATGCGGACGCCACCGACGTCAGGTTCGTCGCGGATGAGGCCGCCCATGCCCGGCGGCACCTGAAGAGGTGGCTGCATCCCGAGGCGATCTCGACCCCGCTGGCGCTGGCACCCGCGCGGGCCGAGGTCCGGTTCGACCCGCTGGGTGTCGGGCTGATCATCGGCGCCTGGAACTACCCGGTGATGCTCACCCTTTCTCCCCTGGTCGCGGCGATCTCGGCCGGGAACGCCGCCGTGATCAAGCCCTCCGAGGTCGCTCCAGCCTGCGCCGAGGTGATCGCCAGGCACCTGCCCGAGTACCTCGATCCCGAGGCGTTCTCGGTGGTCACCGGCGGCG
The DNA here is from genome assembly GCA_021818605.1 of Planctomycetota bacterium. Classification (GTDB taxonomy): domain Bacteria; phylum Planctomycetota; class Planctomycetia; order Isosphaerales; family Isosphaeraceae; genus JAKAUH01. The sequence goes on along the minus strand of JAKAUH010000546.1, from coordinate 2,585 downwards.
TCCCCGAGACGACAGCACTGCTCGACCAGCGCTGGGACCATATCTTCTTCACCGGTGGTCCAGCCATCGGCCGCGTTGTCATGACGGCCGCGGCCCGGCACCTCACGCCCGTGGTCCTCGAGCTCGGCGGCAAGAACCCGACGATCGTGCACTCCTCGGCCAACCTGTCGGTCGCCGCGCGCCGGATCGCTCAGGGGCGCTGGCAGAACGCCGGCCAGACGTGCACCGCGCCCGACTACATCCTCGTCTTCAAGGACGTCGCCGGGCCGTTCCTGGCCGAGCTGAAGGCAGCCGTGCAGTCCTTTTACGGCGACGACCCGCGCCACAGCCCCGACTACGGCCGGATCGTCAATCATCGCCACTTCGACCGCCTGGTCGGCCTGCTCGACGGCGCCGAGGTGTACCACGGCGGCCAGCACGACCGCGACGACCGCTACATCGCGCCGACGATCCTGGTGAACGTCGCCGCGGATTCCCCCGTGATGCAGGAGGAAATCTTCGGGCCAATCCTGCCCGTGCTCGACGTCGACTGCATCGAGGACGTCATCACGACCATCCGCTCGCGGCCGAAGCCGCTGGGCCTCTATATCTTCGCCGAGGACCGCGACGTCGCCGCACGCCTGCTCGACGCCACCGAGTCCGGCGACGCGGCGGTCAACGACTGCACCATCCAGCCCCTGATCCGGGAACTGCCCTTCGGCGGCGTCGGTGAGTCCGGAATGGGCAAATACCACGGCGAATGGGGCTTCCGCGCCTACACCAACGCCCGCGGCGTCCTGTACCACAGCACGATACTCGACCTGGGCGTCAGGTATCCTCCGTACTCCGAGCACGAACGGCTCCGCGGCTTCGTCATGCGGACGATGATGTGAAAAAATGCTTATACTAATACATTGGCCGCGAAAAACGCGAAACGGACGAAAAAATGCAGAAAAGACTTGCCTGATCCTGCTGTACCGGCAGGAAAAGATCCTCAAGTCGGTCTCAGGTAGGTCGGGCATTCTTGCCCGACACTCAGGCCCCCGTTGGTCTGGAAAGCCTGACATGCGTTCATGCCGTCGTAAGACCCCGATCCTTCTCGCGTTTTTCGCGTTTTTCGCGGTTAATGTCCTTAAAATCCTGTTCGCATGAGGAGCCACGCGGCATGAAGGCGCCCGGCGATCTCGAGTACGACGTCCTGATCATCGGGTCCGGCTTCGGCGGTTCCGTGGCCGCCATGCGCCTGACCGAAAAGGGCTACCGTGTCGGCGTGCTCGAGGCCGGCCGGCGCTGGCCCGATGATGAGCTGCCGCATACCTCGTGGGACCTGCGCAAGTTCCTCTGGGCGCCCGAGCTGGGCATGTACGGCATCCAGCGGCTCGAGTTCCTTGACGACGTGACGATCATGTGCGGCGCGGGCGTCGGCGGCGGCTCGAACGTCTACGCCAACACGCTGTATGTCCCGCCGGGCCCGTTCTTCCGCGCGAGGGAGTGGTCCGGCGTCACCGACTGGCAGGCCGAGCTCGCGCCTTATTACGACCAGGCGACACGGATGCTCGGCGTCGTCCGCGTGCCCTACATGGACACCGACGCCGATCGCCTCCTCCGCGAGATCGCGCGCGAAATGGGCCGGGGTGAAACCTACAACAAGGCACCTGTCGGGGTGTATTTCGGCACGCCCGGCGTCGAGGCCGACGACCCCTATTTCGGCGGCGAAGGCCCTCGCCGCACCGGTTGCATCTCGTGCGGCGAGTGCATGATCGGCTGCCGGCACGGAGCCAAGAACAAGCTTTCGAAGAATTACCTCTATCTGGCCGAAAAGCACGGCGCCGTCGTTCACGACCTCCAGCAGGCCATCCAGATCCGCCCGCTCGAAGGCGGCGGCTACGAGATCACCGCGCGTCACCCGGGCCCCGAGGGGCGCGTCGAGCAATCGACCCATTACCGGGCTGCGCAGATCATCGTCTCGGCGCACGCCTTTGGCACGGCTCGGTTGCTCCACCGGATGCAGCACGAGGGCCACCTGGCCCGGCTCTCCGACCGCCTCGGCCGATTGGCCCGCACCAATTCCGAGGTGCTGCTGGGCAGCGTGGTTCCTTATGGCCAGTGGAAAACGCACCCCGAACGGTTCATCACCTCGCCGGGTTCGGTGGCCATCACCTCGGCGATCTGGCCCGACGATGACACATCCATCGAGCCGGTGTACTACGGCGTCGGCAGCAACGTGATGGCGTTCCTGTCCACCTACCACACCCAGGGGACCGAGGCGCACCGCACCGCCGCCTGGCTGACCGAGTTCATCAAGCACCCCCTGCGCACGCTGGGCATCGATGACCCGCGGCACTGGTCCGAGCGAAGCGTGATCCTGCTCTGCATGCAGACGCGGGATGAGTCGATCGACCTCTACTGGGAAAACGACGGCCTGCACAGCCGGCACGGCGGCGGCCCGACTCCACCGGCCTGCATCCCCTCGGCCAACGAGGTTCTGCGCCGGCTGTCAGAAGGCATGGGCGGCCGCGAGGCCGGCTCGTGGTTCGAGGTCGTCAACCGCAACGCCACGGCGCACTTCATCGGCGGCGTCGGGATCGGCGATTAATCGCCGATCC